>DASSOZ010000208.1:0-10963 GCA_035700105.1 Acidimicrobiales bacterium | reverse complement strand
CGACCTGCTGCGCGACCACGGCGGCACCACTTGAGCGCTGTCGACCTGCTCGCCCGCACGGCCGAGCTCGTCGCCATCCCGTCGGTGAGCCACGACGAGGCGGCGATCACCGACCACCTCGAGTCCCAGCTCCGCCGTACCACGCACCTCGACGTGACCCGAGTCGGGAACAACCTCGTCGCCCGCACGTCGCTCGGTCGCCCGATGCGGCTGCTCCTCGGGGGTCACACGGACACCGTCCCGGTCAACGACAACCTGCCGGGCCGCGTCGACGGCGACCGCCTCACGGGTCTCGGCGCGGCCGACATGAAGGGCGGCGTCGCCGTCCTGCTCGCCCTCGCGCTCGACGTCGTCGAGCCGGCGGTCGACGTGACGTACGTCTTCTACGAGTGCGAAGAGGTCGAGGCCCGTTTCAACGGACTGGGCACGCTCGAGCGCGAGGCGTCGTCGCTGCTCGATTGCGACGCCGCGATCCTCGCCGAGCCGACGTCGTCGCGCATCGAGGCGGGGTGCCAGGGGACGATGCGCGTCGAGGTGACGGTGCGGGGCGAGCGAGCGCACACCGCGCGGGCGTGGATGGGTGTCAACGCCGTCCACCGTCTCGGTGCGGTGCTGCGCCGGCTCGACGCGTACGAGCCGCGCCGCCCGGTGCTCGACGGGTGCGAGTTCCACGAGGGGCTCCAGGCCGTGCGCGTCGACGGCGGCGTGGCCGGCAACGTCGTGCCCGACCGCGCCACGCTGACGATCAACCATCGGTTCGCTCCCGACCGCTCGCCCGTCGAGGCCGAGGCCCACGTCCGCGAGGTCGTCGGCGACGTCGACGGGTTCGAGGTGGTCGACGTGGCCGCCGGCGCCCCGCCCGGGCTGACGCACCCGTTGCTGGCCCGGCTGGTCGAGCTCGCCGGCGAACCGCCGACGGCCAAGCTCGGCTGGACGGACGTCAGCCGCTTCGCCGCCAGGGGCGTCCCGGCGTGCAACTTCGGTCCCGGCGACCCGGTCCTCGCCCACACGCAGGGGGAGTGGGTCGACCGGGCCGACCTCGACCGGGCCCACGCGGCACTTCTCGACCTGCTGACGCACGCAACCCCTTGAGTTCGGCGCCGCCGCGCCGATGGAGAGATGTGGTGGCGGACGTGCCGGCTGGGGAGCGGCGGGAGACCGCCGGGGTGACGACCCGGCTCATCGTCGCGTACGTGCGGGCCCGTCTCGGGGCCGACGGCGTCGACGCGCTGCTGGCCGGCGCGTGCGACGAACGGCCTGTCGCGGTGCTCGAGGACGAGGCGACGTGGTCGACGTACGACCAGAAGGTCGCCCTGTTCGCCTCGGCGGCGGCGCTGCTCGACGACCCGCACGTGGCGCAGCACATCGGGCGGACGGTGCTCCAGGAGCAGGTCGGCGCGCCGGTCAAGCTGCTCCTGCGGACGCTCGGCTCGCCCGGCATGGTCGTCCGCAACATCGCCCGCGCCGCGGCGAAGTTCTCGACGAACACGACGATGACGGCGACGCGCGTGGGCCGGACGTCGGCGACGGTGCACTACCGGCTGCACGACGGGTACACGCCGAGCCGGTTCGACTGCGACTACAACCGCGGCCTCCTGCCGGCGGTCACCGAGCTGTTCGGGCTGCCGCCGGCGACGATCCGCCACACCGCCTGCCAGGTCGACGGCGCGCCCGAGTGCGTCTACGAGATGGAGTGGCGGCGCCGGGCTCGGTTGCCGTGGCGCTCGCGGCGAGACAGCGTCGCCTATCTCACGGATCAGCTGGCGACCGTGCTCGACCGCAACGAGTCGCTGCAGACCACGATGGCCGACCTCGTGTCCGCGCAGGACCTCGACACCGTCCTCCACGCCATCGCCACCCGGGCCGCCGAGGCGGTGCGGGCGCAGCGGTTCGTCCTCGCGTTCGTCCCGCGGGAGGGCGCGGCGATGGAGGTCCACCACGACGGGTTCGACGGTGACGTCGCCGCTCGGCGCTTCGCCGCGCGCATGATGGACGGCACGCTCGCCGACGACGGGCGGGTCCTCACCGCCGACGTCGCGTCGGCCCGGCGGTCCTACGGCCGCCTCGCCGCGCTGTTCGACGAGCCGGGCTGGTTCTTCCCGGAGGAGCGCCGCCTGCTCGAGGTGTACGCGCGCCACGCCGCCGTCGCGCTCGACACCGCCACGGCGTTGCAGGACGCCCGCGACCGGGGCGCGACGTCCGAGGCGCTGCTGGCGCTCGCCCGGTCGCTCGCCAGTCCCGGCTCGGTGACCGAGGTCTTCGAGCGCCTGGCCGACGCCGTCATCGCCGCCATCGGCGCGCAGCAGGTCACGGTCATGTCGTGGGATCCCGAGCGCGCGGTGCTGCGCACGGAATCGTCCCGCGGATGGCCCGCCGCCGTCACCGACGCGCTCGCACAGCTCGAGATCGGCGAGGACGACTCGTCGTCGCTCGCCCAGATGCTGCTGACGCCGGCGTCGCGGTACTTCCATCGAGCGACGCTCGACGACCAGGGCCTCGCCGCGATCATGGACGGGTTCGGCACGGAGGAGATCGTCGTCGTCCCGATCGTCGTCGCCGGCGCGCTCGCCGGCGTGATCGCCGCCAGCCGCTTCCCGGACGACCCGGCCCTACCGCCTGCCGACCAGCTCACGGCGCGCATGTCCGGCATCGCCGACCACGCCGCGCTGGCGATCGAGCGGGCGCGTCTCCTCGAGCACGAGCGCGCCGCCGTCGAGCAGCTCCGCCGGGACGAGGCGCAGATCAAGCACATGGCATTCCACGACCCGCTCACCGGTCTGGCGAACGGACGCTTGTTCAACGAGCACCTCGCCGCCGCCGTGGCGCGGGCGCGCCGCCGCTCCCGCCCACTCGCGGTGCTGTTCTGCGACCTCGACCGGTTCAAGAACGTCAACGACAGCCTCGGCCACGTCGTCGGCAACCAGCTGCTCGTCGAGATGGCGCGGCGGCTGCGGTCGTGCGTGCGCGACTCCGACGTGCTCGCCCGTCTCGGCGGCGACGAGTTCACCGTGCTGCTCGACGACCTGTCGTCGGCCGACGACGCCGCTGCTGTCGCCGACAAGATCCTCGACGCGGTCTCGCGCCCGTTCGTCGTCGACGGCCAGGAGCTTCGGGCATCGACCTCGGTCGGCGTGGCCGTCTTCCCCGGTGACGGTGACGACGCCGACAGCCTCCTCAAGAACGCCGACACCGCCATGTACGCGGCCAAGGCGCGTCGGGGCGCGTGGCAGCGCTACGACCCGGCGATGAACGCCCGCACCCGACAGCTCCTGCTGCTCGAGTCGGGACTGCACGGCGCGCTCGAGCGCGACGAGCTCGAGGTCCACTACCAGCCGCAGGTCTCGGTGGCGACCGGTGAGATCGTGGCCGTCGAGGCACTCGTGCGCTGGCGTCATCCCACGCTCGGGCTCGTCCCGCCCGCCGAGTTCATCCCGCTGGCCGAGGACGCCGGGCTGGTCTTCCACATCGACTCGTACGTGCTGCACCGCGCCTGCGCCGACGCGGTGTCGTGGGCGGCGATGGGGCTGCCGCCCGTCCGGGTCGGCGTCAACCTGTCGTCGCGCCACGTGCTCCAACGCGGCGTGGTCGGGCTGGTGGCGGCGGCGCTGTCGTCGTCGGGGCTGCCGGCGTCGCGCCTCGAGCTCGAGCTGACCGAGACCGCCTCGGTGCAGGCGGCCGCCGTCGGCCCGGTGCTCGCCGAGCTGAAGTCGCTCGGCGTCGCGCTCGCGCTCGACGACTTCGGCACGGGCCACGCCGTGTTCCGGTACCTCGACTCCATGCCGGTCGACCGGGCCAAGCTCGACCGTTCGTTCGTCGCCGGCCTGCCGGACGACCGCTACGACCGCGCCGTCACGACCGCCCTCGTCGGGCTCGCCCACGAGCTGGGGCTGTCGGTCACGGCCGAGGGCGTCGAGACCGCCGAGCAGGCCGAGTTCCTGATCGGCCTCGGGTGCGACGAGCTGCAGGGCTTCCTCTACGGCCGACCGGTGTCGGCCGACGCCCTGGTCGGAGTGCTGCTCGAGGTAGTCGGGCGAGGCGCGGCGACCGTCGCCGACGCGCCCGATCCCGCTAGCGTCGTCCCCTCGTGAGCGAGCCGCAGGCGAGCGAACCATGTTGAACGCGTGGTCCGGCGCCAGCCGGACCTCACGGCCGGTCGCGAGCACGCCGTCGATGACGGCGGGCCGTGAGCGAGCCGCAGGCGAGCGAACCATGTTGAACGCTTGGTCCGGCGCCAGCCGGACCTCACGGCCGGTCGCGAGCACGCCGTCGATGACGGCGGGCTCGTGAGCGAGGGCCCGCCGCTGCACCGTCGCCTGGTGGCCTCGGGGTTGCAGTGGGCGTGGACGAAGGCGTTGTTCGCCGGCGCCATCACGCCCGGGACTCGCGCCGCCCGCCGCTTCGGCCGGTTCGGTGACGGGTCGTTCGTGGCGTTCCCGACGACGGCGCTCTTCAACGAGCGCTACATCTGGATCGGCGCAGGGACCCGCATCGGTCCGCAGGTTTCGCTGTCGGTCGGGATGGCGCCCGGTCAGATCCCCGTGACCGACCCGGTGATCCGCATCGGCGACCGGTGCCTGATCGGGAAGGGGAGCGGCGTCGTCGGCCATCTCGAGATCGAGATCGGTGACGACGTGTTCACGGGGCACCACGTCTACATCACCGACCAGAACCACGGCTACGAGGACCTGTCCACGCCGATCGGGCTGCAGACGATGCCCGAGCGTCCGGTGCGGATCGGGTCCGGTTCATGGCTGGGCCACGGGTCGATCGTGCTCCCGGGCGCGACCGTCGGGCGTCACGTCGTCGTGGCCGCCGGGACCGTCGTGACGGGGGACGTGCCCGACTTCTCCGTCGTCGCCGGCGTCCCCGGACGGGTGATCCGCCGCTACCTCGACGGCTCGGGCTGGGTGCCGGTCACCGAGCCGCCCCGCCGTCCGGGCTCGGGCGCACCCGAGCGCGCGCGGTCAGACCGCAGCCTGCGGACGGATGGTGAAGGCGACCTGCCAGTCGGCGTGTGACTGTCCGTCGATCGTCAGCTGCCAGACGTAGCGCTGACCGGGTACGAGCGGGAGCGGCGCGAGGTTGAGCGCCATCGAGAGCTCGAGTGGCGTGCCCGGCGGAAGCCCCTCGGGTCGCTCGAGATGGAACTCGTTGCGGATCACCACCGACTGCGCGCCATCGCCGTCGCCGAGGAACACCGGCACGCCGTCCTGATCGAGGAGCGCGAGCTCCCAGACGTGGTCCTTGCCGGCCTCGTCCCAGGGCACGTCGAGCTTGAGCGCGATCGCGCTGGGCATGGGGTCGGGGCCCGTGACCGACCACCCGCCACCGAGCACGTAGAGCTTGTTGTCGACGACCTGGGCGGCGTCGGCGAGGAGCATGGTGACCTTCACGCCGCGCCAACCTACGCGGCGTCGCCGGTGGCTCCTACATGCGGCGCAACACGGTGACCACCTTCCCGAAGAGCTGGACCTCGTCGGGCCCGAACTCCATCGGGCCGAGTCGAGCGTTGGCCGGCAGCAGCACGACCTTGCCCTTCGATCGGGTGAACGTCTTGACCGTGGCTTCCTCGCCGGGGATGCCGGCGACGACGATGTCGCCCTGGTCGGCCGTCGACTGCCGACGGGCCACGACGAAGTCGCCGTCGAGGATCCCGGCGTCGACCATCGAGTCGCCCCGAACCCGCAGCATGAACAGGTCGCCGTCGCCCGTGAAGTCCGACGGCAGCGGATACGACTCCTCGATGTTCTCGTGCGCGAGCACGTCGGTACCGGCGGCGACGTCGCCGACGAGCGGCACGTGGCGGACCGGTCGCCGTTCGGTGACCGCACCCGAACCCGGGTCGTAGCGGACCTCGATGGCGCGAGGCTTCGTGGGGTCGCGCCGCAGGTAGCCCAGCTTCTGCAGGGTGGAGAGGTGGGCGTGCACGGTGGACGTGGAGGTGAGCCCCACCGCCTCACCGATCTCGCGCACGGACGGGGGGAAGCCCCGCTCGCGCTGCTGCGCCTCGATGAAGTCGAGGATCTCGCGCTGGCGCTCGGTCAGTACCGGTTCGCTCATCCGCCCGCACCTTTCGTGACGTGGTGACGCTCCGCCGTCGAACGTGTGTTTGGACGGACGGTAACAGGTCGGGTGGCGCATGGCAAACACCCGTTCGATTTTTCTCTTGACGTCGAACGCACGTTCTGCAACGCTCGTGTCAGGCGGCGAACGCACGTTCCCTGCCGACGACTGCAGGAGCTGGAGGAAGCGACATGGCGGCCGTGGCCTATCCCATCCCGAACCTCGACCGGCAGGGTCGACCCACGCGCCCGGGCCGTCCCGACCTCCGTGTCCTCCCCGGCGGCCGGCTGCGGCGACCGTCGCGCGCCGTCCTCCTCCGGCGCCGCCTCGTCGCCGTGCTCGTGCTGGCGAGCGCGCTCTGGCTCGCCGGGTGGGTGCTGGGCTCGCTCGGAGGCGGTCCCCTCGCCGCCCCCGAGCCGGCCCGGCCGATGTCGGGCGCGACGTACGTCGTGCAGCCTGGTGACACGCTGTGGTCGGTCGCGGCCCGGCTCGACCGCGGCGGCGACATCCGCGAGACCGTGCAGGCGCTCGCCGCCGCCAACGGCGGGTCGGCGATCACCGCGGGACAGCGCCTCGTGTTGCCGTGATCCCGCTGACGTGACGGGGGTCCACGGCGATACCGTGACGGTGTGCGGTGTCCGTCGTGCTCGAGTGTGGACGACAAGGTCGTCGACTCGCGGCAGGCGGACGACGGCTCGGCCATACGCCGCCGTCGCGAGTGCCTGCAGTGCGGTCGCCGGTTCACGACGTTCGAGCGCGTCGAGGAGGTGCCGCTCGTGGTCGTGAAGCGCTCCGGCGAACGTGAGCCGTTCGACCGCCTCAAGGTCGTGGCGGGTCTGAAGGCCGCGTGCAAGAACCGTCCGGTCGACGACGTCACGCTCGACGCACTCGCCACGGAGGTCGAGGAGTCGCTGCGCCTCGACGGCCCCGAGGTCACGAGCCAGCAGATCGGTGTCGCCGTGCTCGAGCGCCTGCGGCGCGTCGACGAGGTCGCGTACGTGCGGTTCGCCAGCGTGTACAAGGGCTTCGACGACCCGTCGGACTTCGAGCGCGAGATCGGCCTGTTGACGAAGACCGCAGAGCCCAAGTCGCGCCAGTAGGTGCGCGCCGCTCGCTGTTCGCCGTGACCGTCGCCGCGGTGCTGTTCGACTTCTACGGGACGCTCGCGCACGCCACGTCGTGGGGCCCGTCGTACGAAGAGGTGCTCGCCGAGCACGGCGTGACGCTGACCGACGACGTGCGCCGGCGATGGGTGAGCGACGCGTTCGACGGGCTCGAGCACGTCGAGCACTCCGTCGATCGCGACGCGTACGTGGCCTGGGAGAAGGGCCGCCTCGTCGAGATGGTCGTGGGGTGCGGGGTCGGTGCCGACGACGCCGCCCGCCTCGCCGACGACCTGTGGGTGGCGGGCAAGCAGTGGTCGTTGCAGGCGTTCCCCGAGACGGTCGCCGTGCTCGAGGAGCTCCGGCGTCGGTCGATCGGCGTCGTCGTGTGCTCGAACTGGGACTGGGATCTCGACCGGGCGTTGGACGCGGCGGATCTGCTGCCGTGCATCGACGTGTGGGTGACGTCGGCCCAGGCCGGCGCCCGCAAGCCACACCGGCGCATCTACGACGAGACGCTGCGCGTGGCCGGCGGCGTCGCTGCCGACGACGTGGTGTTCGTCGGCGACAGCTGGCACGCGGACGTCGAGGGCCCGCTGGCGGTGGGGATGACCGCCGTCCACGTCCGCCGCCCGGACGACCGGCGTGACGTGCCCGCCGACGACGCGCTCCCGCCGGGTGCGCACCGGGTCGCCGACCTGCGCGGCGTGCTTGACCTCGTTCTCTCCGACTCTTGCGAGGAATCCGCCCTCTGAGGGCGGTTGACGCGAAAAGATCGGGCCCGCCGGGCGCCCACCTGTGGATAAGTCGCGAAAGTCACAGGGTTAGCCGTCTATCGCTCCACAGGCTCCATCCCGCACGATCGACGACATGTTCGAGGTGACGCTCGCCGACGAGTCGATCGAGGTGATCGACGGGGCCGACTCCTTCCAGCAGGAGGGTCCGATGACGACGTTCTTCGACAGCGACGGCCGGAGCCTGCGCCTCGACTGCTGGAGCCTGAAGGTGGCCAGCATCCGCACCGACCGCATCGTCAAGATCCGCCGCCGGGACGGCACGCCCCAACCCACAGCCTGAGTGCCCCACGGACCGTGGGACCCCCTCGTCGTCCCGGCGGCAGCACCGCCGTCACCCGGTGCGAACCTTCGCGAACGCCTCCTGACCTGCGCCGATGCCGCGCGGAGATCGTTGACAGCGAGACCGCCAGCGGCTTGTTGACACCCCTGGAATTTCAGAGTTGTATTTCCCTCATCTCGCGTCCCGGGCGGGAACCAACCACAACATCTTGTGGTTGAACCCGTTGGAGCGGACGCACCCCTACATCGTCGCAGGAGGCGCTTCTATGGCCATCGCCCCGGAACAGATGGGCATCGGCATCCGCCGGCACTTCACGTCGGCCGACGTCCATCCGTACGACATGGTCCGGTGGGAGCGCCGCGACGCCCGCATCACGAACTTCCGTGACGGGAGCGTGGCCTTCGAGCAGCGCGACGTCGAGTTCCCGACGACGTGGTCGCTCAACGCCACGAACATCGTCGCCCAGAAGTACTTCCGGGGTCACCTCGACACACCCGAGCGGGAGTGGTCGCTGCGCCAGGTCATCGACCGGGTGGTCGACACGATCACCGCCTGGGGCATCAAGGACGGCTACTTCGTCGACGACGACGAAGCCGCCGCCTTCCGGGCCGAGCTCAAGTACATCCTCGTGACGCAGCGGGCGGCGTTCAACAGCCCCGTGTGGTTCAACATCGGCGTGCGGGGCGAGCCGCAGCAGGCGAGCGCGTGCTTCATCCTCGCCGTCGACGACACGATGGACTCGATCCTGAACTGGTACCGGGAGGAGGGCGTCATCTTCAAGGGCGGCTCCGGCGCCGGGGTCAACCTGTCGAGGATCCGCTCGTCCGCCGAGCACCTGAAGGGCGGCGGCACCGCGTCGGGCCCGGTCAGCTTCATGCGCGGCGCCGACGCCAGCGCCGGGACCATCAAGTCGGGCGGCAAGACGCGCCGGGCGGCGAAGATGGTGATCCTCGACGTCGACCATCCCGACATCGAGGACTTCATCGCGTGCAAGGCGCTCGAGGAGCGCAAGGCGCGCGTGTTGCGCGACGCCGGGTTCGACATGGACCTCGACGGCAAGGACAGCCACTCGATCCAGTACCAGAACGCCAACAACAGCGTCCGGGTCACCGACGAGTTCATGCAGGCGGTCGTCGACGATCGCGACTGGGACCTCGTCAGCCGGACGAGCGGCCGGCCGGTGAAGACGGTGAAGGCCCGCGACCTGATGCGTCAGATCGCGCAGGCGTCGTGGGAGTGCGCCGACCCCGGCATGCAGTACGACACGACGATCAACCGCTGGCACACAGCGGCGACGACGGGGCGCATCAACGCCAGCAACCCGTGCAGCGAGTACATGCACCTCGACAACTCGGCGTGCAACCTGGCGTCGATCAACCTGCTGAAGTACCTCGACGACGACGGTGACTTCGACGTCGACGCGTACACGCACACGGTCGAGACCGTCTTCACCGCGCAGGAGATCCTCGTCGGCAACGCCGACTACCCGACCGAGCCCATCGCCGAGAACAGCCGGCGCTTCCGCCAGCTCGGCCTCGGCTACGCCAACCTCGGCGCCATGCTGATGGCGCTCGGCCACGCGTACGACTCGAACGAGGGTCGGGCGTGGGCGGCGGCCGTCACCGCGCTGATGACGGGTCACGCGTACGCGACGTCGGCGCGCACGGCGGCGCGCATGGGGCCGTTCGCGGGGTACTCGGAGAACAAGGACCACATGCTGCGGGTCCTGGCGATGCACCGCGACGCCGCGTCGCAGATCGACGAGGACCGCGTGCCCGTCGAGCTGCTGTCGGCCGCGCAGGAGTCGTGGGACGTGGCGTGCGAGCTCGCGCACCGGCACGGCGTGCGCAACGCGCAGGCCAGCGTGCTCGCGCCGACCGGCACGATCGGGTTGATGATGGATTGCGACACCACCGGCATCGAGCCCGATCTCGGACTGGTGAAGATGAAGAAGCTCGTCGGCGGCGGGACGATGTCGATCGTCAACCAGACGATCCCGCGGGCGTTGCGCCGGCTGGGCTACACGCCCGAGCAGGTCAGCTCGATCATCGCCTACATCGACGAGCACAAGTCGCTGCTCGGCTCACCCGACCTGCGACCCGAGCACCTCGAGGTGTTCGCGTGCTCGATGGGCGACAACACGATCCACTACCTCGGCCACGTGAAGATGATGGCCGCGGTGCAGCCCTTCATCTCGGGGGCGATCAGCAAGACGATCAACATGCCCGAGCACGTGACCGTCGAGGACGTCGAGGACCTCCACATCGTGGCCTGGCGCATGGGCCTCAAGGCGATCGCCATCTACCGAGACAACTGCAAGGTCGCCCAGCCGCTGTCGGCGGTGAAGAAGGAAGCGGTCGCCGACGAGGTCGAGCGGGTGATCGAGAAGGTCGTCGTGCGCGAGCCGACCCGCGAGAAGCTGCCGCGCCGCCGGGTGTCAAAGACGTTCTCGTTCCGCGTCGCCGACTGCCACGGCTACGTGACCGTGGGCGAGTACGAGGACGGGCGCCCGGGCGAGCTGTTCCTGAAGGTGTCGAAGCAGGGCTCGACGCTGTCGGGCGTGATGGACGCGTTCGCGATCGCCGTATCCCTCGGCCTCCAGTACGGCGTGCCGCTGGACGCGTACGTCTCGAAGTTCATCAACACGAAGTTCGAGCCGAGCGGCATGACCAACGATCCCGACATCCGGTTCGCGAGCTCCCTCGTCGACTACGTGTTCC
>DASSOZ010000207.1:0-12441 GCA_035700105.1 Acidimicrobiales bacterium | reverse complement strand
CAGGCCCGACGGCGTTCCCCCGCCCGACGTGACGACCGCGGTCCGCGCATCGGCGACCTGGCGGGCGCCGGCCTCGTGTCGCAGCTGGGTGATCGCCTCGTAGATGAAGCCGTAGCCGTGCGTGCGTCCCTCCGAGAGCTGGCCGCCGTGCGGGTTGACGGGCACGTCGCCGTCGAGGGCGATGCGTGCGCCGCCGTCGAGCCAGTCCATCGCCTCGCCGATGCCGCAGAAGCCCAGCGCCTCGATCCACGAGATCGCGTTGAACGTGAACCCGTCGTACACGAGGGCGACGTCGACGTCGGCGGGCGTGAGAGACGTGCGCGTCCAGAGGTGGGCCGACTGCCCGAGCACCTGCGGCTCGTGCGTGATCGTGTCCTGGTCCCACGAGATGCGCTCGGTGATCTGCGTGCCGACGGCGTCGATGCGTACCGCCGGCTTCGGCAGGTCACGCGCGACCGACGCGTCGGACACGACGACGGCGATCGCCGCGTCGCACGGCACGTCGCAGTCGTAGAGGCCGAACGGCGTGGTGATCGGGCGGGCCGACAGGTAGTCGTCCATCGTCATCGGGTCGCGGTAGATCGCCGCCGGGTTGCGCCCGGCGCCGTCGCGGCCGTTGATCGCGATCCAGCCGAGCATCTCGCGGTCGGCGCCGTAGCGGGCGAAGTAGTGGTTCGCGTTCATGGCGATCCAGTTGGCGGCCGACAGCGCGCCGAACGGGGCGCGGTGCTCCGCCATCCCGCTCACGCGGCCGCCACCGCCGATCGCGCCGTGGGACAGCCCGAGGGCGGTGTACGTCGACTCCCACACCGTGCGGAAGCACAGGACGTGGCGGCACAGGCCGGCCGCGACAGCGAGCATCGCCGCGATCACCGAGCCGCCGGGACCGGGCAGGTCGCCGCCACCGTTCGTCCACGTCGGATGCAGGCGCAGCGCCTCCTCGACCGCGGTGACGCCGCCCTCGCCCATGCCCATGCCGACGCCGCCGCCGGGATACGTCGACAGCCCGTCGATTTCGTCGAGGGTCAGGCCCGCATCGGCGACCGCGGCGAGGCACGCGTCGACGGTGAGCGAGAGCGGGTCGCGCAGGAGGCGGCGACCGATCGCCGAGCGCCCGACACCCGACAGCACCGAGCGGTGCTCGAACCGGTCGCTCGTCAGCGGTGGCCGCGGCGCCGGGCGGGCGGGGTCGGGGACGACCGTGCGGATGTCGGCGACGTCGACGCCGCCGGCCGGTCGGAACAACGGGAGCCACACGTCCTCGTGCTGCTCGAAACAGACCTCGACCCGCTGGCCGACGTGCACGTCGAACGGGTCGCACCCGACGACGTTCGTCGTGAGGTGCACGGTCGGGTCCTCGTCGAGGGCCACGTTGGCGATCGCGTACGGCGGCGGGAACGCCGTCGACCACCGGTGCTCGTTGACCGTGCAGCCGACGACCGTCGCCCGCCCCGACACCTCGACGTCGACGCGGTCACGACTGCGGCACACCGGGCAGATCGGGACCGGAGGGTGGACGAGCTTGCCGCAGTCGCGGCACCCCTGGACGCGGAGCGTGCCGTCGCCACCGGACGTCCAGAAGGCGCGGTTCGCCGGCGTGAGCTGCGGGAGCGGTCGCACCCGCCGGCCTGCGCTAGACGGAACGAAGGAAGCCGATCACTTCCTTCGCCGGCGCGAACGAGCCGGTGACGCCGGCGGCGAAGTAGCCGGCGTCGGTGATGTACGTCATGCCGGTGATGCCGGACGCCGCGTCGCTGCACAGGAAGACGAGCGGGTACGCCTGCTCGAGGGGCGTCGCCGCCTCGATGCCGGCCTCCTCGCGGTAGTCCGCACCGAAGCCCAGCCACATCTCCTTGTTGGCCTGTGCCAGCGGCGTGTTCGTCGGCCCCGGCATGATCGCGTTGATCCGGATGCCCTTCTTCAGGAGCCCGAACGCCTCGCGCGCCACGTACGCGTTGATCGTCTTCTTCGACCACATGTAGTCGGCGTGGTTGTGGTCGACGGCCCACTGCGACGCGGCATCGAAGTCGGCGATGTCGAGGTACTCGTAGAGCTCGTCGAGGCTGTTCTCCCAGCCCATGCCGGCGGCAGACGAGATCATGCCGATGGCCGACCCGCGGGGGAGCATGTCGCCGGCGAGCACCTGCTCGAGCAGGTAGCGGTGGCCGAGGAAGTTGATCTTCTCGATGCCGGGCGTGCCGTCGGCGACGCCGGCGCAGGAGAACACCGCGTGGAGCGGGCCGCCGCACTCGGCCACCGCGGCGTCGATCGAGGCCCTCTCGGCCAGGTTCAGCGAGATCGACTTCACGCCGCCGAGCGCCACGTCGGCGCGGTCCATCACGACGACCTCGGCGCCGCCGTCGAGGACGACCTCAGCGACCGCTGCGCCCATGCCGGTCGCGCCGCCGACCACGAGGACCCGCTTGCCCCTGTAGCTGAACGCGTCGAACAGTCCCATGACGATTGGTCCCCCTGCTGGTGACACGGCCGTTAGATCCGCGCCGACCCTACACGGTCACGAAGTTGACGCCACTGTTAGAAACGCCGTAGCGTGGAGGCATGGCGCGACATTGCGACTATCCCGTCTTCGACGCCGACAACCACCTGTACGAGACGCAGGACGCGTTCACGCGGCACCTTCCGAAGAACTACCGGGGTGTCATCGACTACGTCGATGTGCACGGCCGCACGAAGATCGTGGTGCGCGGGCAGATCAGCGAGTACATCCCCAACCCGACGTTCAACGTCGTCGCCGCGCCGGGTGCGCAGGAGGAGTACTTCCGCAACGGCAACCCCGAGGGCAAGTCGTACCGCGAGCTCGTCGGCGACCCGATCAAGGCGCTCCCGGGATTCCGCGAGCCCGCGCCGCGCATCGCGCTGATGGACGAGCTCGGCGTCGACCGCACGTTGATGTTCCCGACGCTGGCGAGCCTGCTCGAGGAGCGCATGCGTGACGATCCCGAGCTGACGCATGTCGTCATCCACTCGCTCAACGAGTGGCTGTACGAGGAGTGGAAGTTCAACTACGAGGACCGCATCTTCACGACGCCGGTCATCACACTGCCGATCGTCGACAAGGCGATACAGGAGCTCGAGTGGGTGCTCGAGCGCGGCGCCAAGACGGTGCTCATCCGCCCCGCGCCGGTGCCCGGTTACCGCGGCTCACGCTCGATGGCGCTGCCGGAGTTCGACCCGTTCTGGGAGCGGGTGGTCGAGGCCGACATCCTCGTGTCGATGCACGCGTCGGACAGCGGCTACACGCGCTACACCAACGACTGGACGGGCCACACGTCGGAGATGCTCCCGTTCCGGCTCGACCCGTTCCGGATGATGATGGGCAAGGAGCGCCCGATCACCGACACGATGACGGCGATGACGTGCCACGGGCTGTTCAGCCGGTTCCCCGACCTGCGCATCCTGTCGGTCGAGAACGGCGCCGAGTGGGTGCACCCGTTCCTCGAGCACCTCGAGGACACGTACAAGAAGATGCCGCAGTTGTTCCAGGGGAACCCCGTCGAGCAGTTCAAGCACAACGTGTACGTGAGCCCGTTCCACGAGGACGACTTCGCCCGGCTCGCCGACGTGCTCGGCGTCGACCACCTCTGCATGGGCTCCGACTACCCGCACCCCGAGGGCCTCGCCGAGCCGTGCTCGTTCGTCGACCACCTGCCGGCGGCCATGAGCGAGGACGACAAGACGGCGATCATGGGCGGCAACCTCGCCCGCATCATGCGGGTCGGCGTCCCGGTCGCCTCCTGACGGCAACGCCCGTCACCCCGTACGTCGCACGCGCCCGCCTCGGCGACCGGCTCCTGGCCGAGTCCGCCGGGGCGGTTCGCGTGTCGGGCGCCGCCGGTGACGGCGAGCCGATGCTGTGCTTCCCGTCGGACGACGTGATCGACGGGGACCTTGCGGGCCTGACCGTTCCCTCGCCGCTCGACGGGCACGTGGCGTTCGACGCCGACCGGGTAGACGTGGTCCTCGTCGACGACCGGGGGACCGTCACCCGGTTCCCGAACTGGGGTGACGCGTCGGATCTCGTCGAGGTGCTCGACGTGCGGCCCGACGGTGACGGTCGCTACGAGGGCGTCGTGCGCGGGTGGTCGGCGCGTCGCCCGGTCGTCGAGGGCAGCCAGATGCTCGGGCAGGCGATCGTGGCGTGCGCGCGCCACGCGCCGGGGCGCCGCGTCGTGTCGGCGCACATGGTGTTCCTTCGTGTCGCCGACGCGGCGCGGCCGCTGTCCTTCGAGCTCGACGAGGTGAGCGGTGGGCGCACGTTCACGACCGTGCGAGTGGGCGTGCTGCAGGACCGCCGCTCGTGCGCGACGGGCACGTTCCTGCTCGACGTCACCGCGCCCGACGTCGTGCGCCACGAGGCGGCACTGCCGGCCTCGGCTCGTGGCGGGCCCGACGCCGCCGCGCCGTTCGACATGGGCGTCACCGGCCGAGACCTGCGATTCGTCGACGCCGCGTACACCGGCGACCCGGGTGCGCCCGTCGGTCCGCCGGTGATCGACGCATGGGTGCGCTTCCGGTCGATCCCCGAGGACCCGGCGATCCACGCCGCCCTGCTCGCGCAGTTCACCGGGCACATCCCGATCGCCACCGCGCTGCGACCGCACGCCGGTGTCGGGCAGGACGAGGCCCACCGCACGCTGTCGACCGCGGTCAACGCGATCGCGATCGCCTTCCACGCCGACGTGCGTGCGGACCGCTGGATGCTGTACCACCACGAGTCGACCTTCGCCGGCGACGGCATGACCCACGCCGCGTGCCGCGTGCACGACGAGCACGGCCGGCTCCTGGCGTCGTTCTCTGTCGACGCCATGGTGCGCGCGTTCCGATCGGACAGCGGCCCGGTCGACGAGCGGACGTCGCTCTAGCGGCTTCGCCCCACGAACTCGGCGCGAAAAGTTGCGGTATGCGCAACTTTTCGCGCCGAGTTCGGGTGGAGGGTCAGATGATGCGGGAGTCGTGGCCCGCCCAGTACCGCTCGCGCAGCAGGCGCTTGTAGAGCTTCCCGCTCTCGTCGCGGGGGAGCTCGTCGACGAAGTCGACGGCGCGCGGGCACTTGTACGTCGCCAGCTCGGCGCGGCAGTGGGCGAGCAGCTCCGCCTCGAGGTCGGGTCCGGCCTTCGCCGGGTCGACAGGCAGCACGACCGCCTGCACGGCCTCGCCCATCTCGTCGTCGGGTACGCCGATGACGGCGACGTCGGCGACCGCGGGGTGGCCAGAGAGCACGTTCTCGGCCTCCTGCGGGTAGATGTTGACGCCGCCCGAGATGATCATGTGGGCCGCGCGGTCGGTGAGGTACAGGTAGCCGTCGGCGTCGAGGTAGCCGATGTCGCCGAGCGTCCGCCACCCGCGCTCGTTGGCCATCGACGCCGTCTTCTCGGGGTCGTTGTGGTACTCGAACGGCCGGTCGCTGGCGAAGTACACGAGGCCCGGTTCACCTGTCGGCAGCTCGGCGCCGTCCGCTCCGACGATGTGGCACTCGTCCATCGGGCGACCGACCGAGCCGGGGTGCGCCAGCCACTCGGGTGAGGTGATCGCGGCGGTGCCGACGTCCTCGGTGCCGGCGTAGTACTCGAGCAGGATCGGCCCCCACCAGTCGATCATCTGCCGCTTGACCGCGACCGCACACGGCGCACCGGCGTGCGAGACGCGCTGCAGGCTCGACACGTCGTAGCGGCTGCGCTCCTCCTCTGGGAGGCGGAGCATGCGCACGAACATCGTCGGGACGAACTGCGCGTCAGTGACGCGGTGGCGCTCGATCAGCGCGAGCGCGTCGGCGGCGTCGAAGCGCTCCATGAGGACGACGGTGGCGCCGAGGCGTTGCATCGACATCGTCGTCACGAGCGGCAGCGCGTGGTACAGCGGACCCGGGCAGAGGAAGACGGTGTCGGGGCCACTCCCGCCCATCGCCATGCGGGCCGCGAGCTGCACGGGGATCGACGACGGGTCGCCGAACGGCGTCGCCGGCAGCTTCTTGCGCACGCCCTTCGGCCGCCCGGTCGTGCCCGACGAGTACAGCATCTCGCGGCCCTCGCGCTCGTCGTCGAGTGGCGTGCCCGGCTGGGCGGCGAGCACGTCGTCATAGCGGGTGAAGCCGTCCGGGGGACGCGCGCCGACCGCGATGCGCCCCGGCACGCGGCCGAGGTCCAGCCCGGCGACGACGCCGGCCATCGCCTCGGACGTGACGAGCACCTCGGCGCCGCAGTCGTCGAGGACGTACTGGACCTCACCGGCGCGCAGGTGGCGGTTGATCGCCGTGTAGTGCATCCCCGCGCGCTGCGCCGCCCACGCGACCTCGAGGAACGCCGGGTGGTTCTCCATGAGGATCGCGATGTGGCCGCCGAGGCCGACGCCGTGGCCGCGCAGCGCGTGCGCGACGCGGGTGGAGCGGTCGTCGAGGTCCGCGTACGTCACGACCTCGCTGGTCGCGCCCATGATGATCGCGGGCTTGTCCGGCGTCCGCCGGGCGTGCCAGGCCGGGGTGTGCGTCGCGGTGGCGGTCACCCGGCTACGCGACGACGCCGCGAACCTTCAGATCGACGATCGTGTCCCAGTCGAGCCCGACGCCCTCCAGGATCGCGTCACCGTGCTCGTTGAAGTCGGGTGCGCGCTTCGGTGGCGCCGGCTGGTTGTCGTACTGCATCGGCGCGCAGACGAGCTGGAACGCGGTGCCGTCGGCGGTCGCGCAATCACCCACGTAACCGTTGGCGACGGTCTGCGGGTCGGCGGCCGCCTCGAGTGTGTTCTGCACGACGGCCCACTGACCGGAGAAGTCGGCGAACCGCTCGCGCCACTCGTCGAGCGTGCGCTCGGCGAAGGCCGCGGCGAGCGCCGCCGCGCCGGCGGCCGAGCTCGCCGGGTAGTTCGCGGCGGCGAACCGCTCGTCGTCGGCGAGGTCGGGGAGCCCGATCACCTGGCATGCCTCGGGCCAGTAGCGCGCGCCCTGGAGGCAGCACAGCGAGATCCAGCGGTCGTCCTTCGTGCGGTAGTTGCCGACGAGCGGGTTCGTGCCCGCGGGACCGCCGGGCGCCGGCGCACCCCACGGCATCTGGTGCTGGAGGCTCAGCGCCATCGTCGCTCCGTTCGACCACAGCGCGCTGGCGAGCAGGGACACGTCGACCTCGGTCGCGTGGCCGGTCTTCTCGCGGTGGTACAGCGCGCCCATGATCGCTCCGGCGATCGTCATGGCCCCGATCGAGTCACCGAACGCCGGTCCGGGCGGGGGCGGCACGTTGTCGTGCTGCTTGATGCCGAGGGCGATGCCGCTGCGGTTCCAGTACGCGAGCGAGTCGTAGCTGCCCTTGTCGGCGTCGGGCCCGCGGTCGCCCTGGCCGTGGCCGCGCACGTAGATCATGTTCGGGTTGGCGACGCGGATCTCGTCGACGTCGATCTTGAGCTTCTTGCGGACCGACGGGAGCTTGTTGGTGAGGAAGACGTCGCAGGTGCCGGCGAGCTTGTAGAGGACGTCGAGCCCCTCGGGGGACGTGAGGTCGAGGCCGAGGCTCTGCTTGCCGCGGTTGGAGTGCTCGAGCAGGACGTGCACGCCGCCGCCGAGCGAGACGGTGCCGCTCGACGCGAGGCCGCGCATGGCGTCGCCGCGTTCGACGTGCTCGATCTTGACGACCTCGGCGCCGAGGTCGGCGCGGAGAGCGGACGCGGCGGGCACGAACGTGTGCTCCGCCACCTCGAGGATGCGGACACCTTCCATGACGGCGGTCATGGACGGCGAGTATGACACAGGCGTTAGAAACGCGTACCGTCCCGGCATGAGCCTCACGATCGAGAGTCTGGTCGGGTCGTTCACGCTGACGCCGGTCGGCGAGGACACGTACACCGCGCCGAACGCCGAGTCCGGCCACGCGGTGATCTTCGGCGGCCAGCTCCTGGGTCAGTCGATCGTCGCCGCGTCGCTCGGCGAGCCCGACAAGCGGGTGAAGACCGTGCACACGATCTTCGCCCGCGCCGGGTCGCCCGATGCCGGCGTGGAGATCGCGGTCGAGAGGCTGCACAGCGGGAGGGCGATGGCCAGCGCGTCGGTTTCGATCTCGCAGGGCCCGCGCCTGGTCACCCGGTCGCAGGTGCTCCTGAGCGCCGACGAGCCCGACTTCATCTCGCACGCCGACGCGTTTCCTTCCGGCGTTTCCGGGCCCTCCGAGGGGCGCGCCGGCGGCCAGGGCGCGTGGGAGATCCGCACGGTCGGCGACGCCGACATCAGCGATCCCGCGCAGGTCGGCCCGCCCGACCTCGACGTGTGGATCCGCTTCGCCGGCGCCCCGAGCGATGCGCCGGTGCTCGACCAGGCGCTGCTCGCCTTCGCCACCGACGGCTTCCTCATCGGCACCGCCATGCGCCCGCACGACGGCGTCGGCCAGTCGCAGGCGCACCGCACGCTGTCGACCGGCGTGCTCAGCCACACGCTCACGTTCCACGAGCCGTTCTCGGCGGGGGAGTGGCTGCTGCTGTCGCACCACAGCACTCACGCCGGCCACGGCCGGTGCTACGGCCGCGCCAACGTGTTCCGCGAGGACGGCACGCTCGTCGCGTCGTTCGTTCAGGACGCGATGATCCGCCCGATGGCCGGCGATCCCGGCGGCGCCAAGCTGTAAGTCGTACGGGAACAGCGGACCCGTACATCTCCGGTCGTACGGCGAACCGTTCTCGGTGACGACGACGCCGGCGCGGCGCGAGCGGACAGTGACCGCATGACAACGATCGCGAGGACCCAACGGCGCATCGCCTACCTGCTGCTCGGCTTCCCGCTCGGGACGGCGTGGTTCGCGCTCTTCGTGACAGCGGTGTCCGTGTCGCTCAGCATGGTCGTCGTCGCGCTGATCGGCATCCCGATGCTGTGGGCGACGTGGCTCGCGGTGCGGGCGTGCGCCAACGTCGAGCGGTTCGCGGCGAACACGCTGCTCGACCGGGACGTGCCGCTGGCGCCGATGACGACGGGCACCGGCAACGTGTGGGCGCGACTGCGAGCGATGAGCGGTGACCGCCGTCGCTGGGCCGAGCTGCGCTACCTCTTCCTCCGCTTCCCGGCTGGGATCGCCACGTTCACCGCGGCGCTGACCGCCCTCACCGTTCCCGTGATGGTCGCCGTCGCGCCGATCCAGGCCCGCATCGACGACCACCCGTTCGGCGACTGGGCCCTCAGTGGCCGCATGGAGGACGTCGCCGCGTCGCCGTGGGCGTGGCTGCTCGTGCCACTGGGCGCAGTGCTGCTCGTCGCCGCGGTGTACCTCCTGAACCGCCTCGCCGACGCCTGCGGCCGGTGGACGGTCAGGGCGCTGGGCTGAGCGGTTCGCGGTAGACGAGGGCGGTGCCGTCGAGCACGACGGTGCCGTCCTGGTTGGTGATCGTCGTCCGCAGCCGGCAGATGGGCTTGTCGTCGCGGACGTCGAGCACCTCCGCTTCGGCCGTGATCGTGTCGCCGGGACGAACGGCGGCCCGGAAGTTCCAGTCGACGTGGAGGAACACGCTCCCCGGCCCAGGCAGGTCCTCGGCGACGAGCGCGTTGAGCAGACCCGACGTCACGCCGCCCTGCACGATGATCCCGCCGAAGCGGCTCGCGGCGGCGAGCTCGGCGTCGTAGTGCAGCGGGTTGCGGTCGCCGGTCATCTCCGTGAACAGCTCGATGTCCCGCGCGGTGATCGTGCGGGTGCGGCTGGCGGTCTGGCCGACGTGCATCGCCCGGAGTCTCTCAGGCGTCGGGCGGTGGGTGCTGGTACTCGATGCTGCCGTCGGGGTGGTGCCATTCCCAGCCGCGTTCGCCGTGTCGGTAGCGGTGCCCGCGGTGGGTCTTGAGGCGGTGGCAGTGCACGCACAGGCCGGCGAGCTCGTCGAGGGTGGTGTGCAGCGTGTGGTTCCAGTCGTCGATGTGGTCGATCTGGGCGATCGGACGCCGGCAGGTCGGCCGCACGCATCGCCCGCGATCGCGCACGAGGATTGCGGTGCGTTGCGCCGCGGTGGGATGGCGGCCGGGGTGCACGACGGTGCGGATGTCGACGCCGTCGCGGATGACGATCTTCAACAGGGCGTCGCCGAACAGGTCGCGGGCCACGGAAGTGGCCACGGGGCCGACCCCGGCGATGTGACACGTCTCGCAGTCGGGGTCGACGTCGTCGGCGAGGAGCGACTCGAGGTTCACGACCACGACCATCTCCGCCGACGTCGTCGGTGTGTCGCCGTCGTTGTCGTCGGTCGGTCGGGCGGCGGCGCGAGCCATGTCGACGAGCCCGTCGGCGGCATACGCCTCCGACGGTTCCTCGCGGCCCTCGTCGCGGGCCCGTCGGAAGGCGGCGTCGATGAACGGCTGGGCGGCGGCCTCGAGCTTCGCCGCCTCCTCGGGCGTCATCCGGTACTGGCCGCACCGTGCGCCTTCACCGTCGGTCCACTTTCGCCAATAGCGGTTCTGATGGATGCGCTTGCGCCGTGCCTCGCCGTCGGTCGCGGCGGCGCGGACGCGGTCGCACTCGTCGCGCAGCTTCGTCAGTGGCGCCGCCTGCGACATCCCCAACAGCTTCTGCTCGGAGCCCGGATCGGCGTGCGCGGCCGACGCGATCGCCGACGCCTGCTGGCCGCTCAGCTCGCCGCCGCGAAACGCGGCATCGGTCGCCGGCAGCTCGCGCATCTTCGCCGCCGTCTCCAACGCCGCGCGCGCCGCGCCGACCGAGTCGCCCGTCGCCCGCGCCAGCCACTCGGCCTCGCTGCGCTCACCGGCGCGCCGCCACCGGCCCGACTCGGCCACCCGCCGCGCCGCCAACGCCTTCCCTGCCGCGGCGACGTGCTCGATGGTGGCGAACTCGCCCACCAGTCGCTCGGCCTCGACCGGCTCGAGCACGTCGGCGTCCAGGCCAGCCACGAGCGACTGCAGTCGCTTCCGGAGATCGGCCAGGTCGAACACGTGTTCGATACAAGCATGCGGAACGAACCGGGTCAATAGGGATCGAGATTTTCTTCCCGCCACGAGTGCCGCCGAGCGTCCGCGACTGCGATCGCGACAGGCGGAGGCGGAAATGTCCGTGGATGGCGCGCGCCCGACTCCGGCAATACCGCGCACCCGGTCGCGGTCGCGGAACGGTCTCCTGATCGTGATCATGGGGCCGTCGGACACCGTGGGTCCTTGGCCATGGAGTGCCGTGGCCGCGACAGCTCGCGCCGGTCGCACCACGGCACTCGGTCGCGGCTTCGCCCTATTCCGGAACGCAGTCGGTGACGGTGCCGTGGAAGCCGGCGACGACGCGGTTGAACTGGCCGACGACGCCGGGCTCGGTGGTGGCGTCGGCGGAGAGGAGGTCGCCAACTTGTCCGTGGGTTGGCTCGCCGGTGACGACGTCGAAGTGGGCGAGGTAGTCGGTGATGGCCCCCAGGCAGGAGCTGGACGCGGGCGTTGACCCGGGTGTCGCGGAAGCAGTGATGGCAAGTGGTCCGGCGAGCGCGCCTGCGGTGAGGGTCGCGGCCGCCAGCCACCGTGTCGGAACTCGCATGTGAACTCGCTCCTCATTGATTGTTGCGATTGTCGGTCACGGTACGGACCGGCCAGGTTGGAGGCATCGGTCGGCGGGATCGAGGTGTTCATCCGTTCGGACGATTGTGGATGGTGGTGGTCACGACGTTCGGCTGATTCGCGGCCCGGTGCTGTCGGCTTAGCGTTTCGGGCGTGGCAGGGCTCGCGCGTCGTGATGTGCTGCTCGGGAGCGTGGCGCTGGTCACCGAGGTTGCCGAGATCGCACTGCACGGGCCCGGTAGTTGGGCGCTGGCGCTCATCGGGGCGGTCGCGGTCACCGCCGCGCTGCTGGTCGGCCGCCGGGCCCCGCTCGCCGGCGGCGTGGCGTTCGCGGCCGGCTATGCCGCGCTGGCGGCGGGCGGCATGTCGAATCAGGCGACCGCAGCGGTCATGTGGGTGCTGGTCAGTTACCGGGTCGCGCTGGCGGCGGACACGTCAGTGGAGGTAGGTGTGGGGGCGCTGGTGTCGGTCGTGCCCATCGTGATGTTCGGCCTCGCGAACCGTGACCAGAGCGTGGACGAGTTCGCGCCGGTGGATTTGCTGTTGATGGGCGGCGTGTGGGTTGCGGGTCGGGCCATGCGGCAGCGTCAGCTGCGGTTGGCGGATCTCGAGGAGCGGGTGAAGTTGTCCGAGCGGGAACGCGAGGCACTCGCCCGTGTCGCCGTCGCCGAGGAACGAACCCGCATCGCCCGCGAGCTGCACGATGTTGTCGCCCACGGCTTGAGTCTCATCGTGGTGCAGGCCCAAGCCGCCAACTCGTTGTTGGACCGCGCCCCCGACCGCGCCCGTACCGCCGTAATCGCCATCGAAGACGCCGGCCGTGACGCCCTCGTGGACATGCGTCGACTCCTCGGAGTACTGCGCGGCGAGGACGCCCCGTCGGGTCTCGCCCCCCAACCCTCCCTCGCACGCCTCGACGC
>DASSOZ010000206.1:0-8871 GCA_035700105.1 Acidimicrobiales bacterium | reverse complement strand
ACATTGTCGCCGCGCGCGGGAGCTCACGCGGGTTGGAGCACCACCCGGCGGGCCGCGGTGTCGGCAGAGACGACCCGCAGGTCGACGGTCTCGCCGAGCGTGAGGTGCGCGTCGTCGACGGGTGCGACGACGGCGGGGTGCTGCACCTGGACGCGGGCGCCGTGCTTGTTCACGTCGACGACGACGCCACGGACCACGTCGCCGATGCGGCTGGCGAGTACGGCGGCCTCGACGAGGTCGACCGCCATGCCGTCGGCGTTGCCCTCGCGGTGACGAGCCTCGGCCATCAGGTCCGGCAGCTCGGGCAGTCCGTCGCGGGCCCAGGCGGGTGGCTCGCGGCCCGCGCACCGCGCGAGGACGACCTCGCTGCCGAAGCGGTCGACGAGCCGGCGCAGGGGCGCGGTGACGTGCGCGTACGGCGCCGCGACCGCGGCGTGCACGGGGACGGCCGGACGCGTGCCGTGGTCGAACGCCTCGTAGCCCGCGCCCCGGAGCAGGCGCGATGCCTGCGTGACGAGCGCCGCGTGCTCCGGGACGCGCTCGTCGAGCGAGCGGACGAACGCGCTGTACCCGCCCTCGGGGGGCCACGGGACACCGAGGGCCGCGGCGCGACGGCGCAGCGTGTCGACGACGTCGCCGGCCGGTGCCGGCAGCGTGCGCAGGATGCCGGTGCCCGAGTCCAGCATCACGCGGGCCGCGGCCATCCCGGTGAGCAGCGACAGCTGCGCGTTCCACGCCTCGGCCGGGACGGGCGCGCGGTACACGAGCTCGTAGCGGCCGCCGGCAACCGTGACGACCTGCTCGGGCAGCGGGAGGCTGATGCCGCCGCGGTCGGCCTCGCGTTGCAGCAGCAGTGTCCCGATCTCGCGCAGCAACGGGAGGACGTCGTCGTCATCGCCGGCGGTGCCGGCGTCGATCGCCGCCTGCACCTCGGGATACGCGTACTGCCGCCTGCTGCGCACGGTCGCCCGCTCGAGCCTGACGTCGGCGGTGCGCGGGTCGGCGTCGGCGTCGAGGGTGATCGTCCACACGAGTGCCTGGCGGTCCTGGCCCGGGAGCAGGCTGGCGGCGCCCTCGCTCAGGACGGTCGGGTGCAACGGGATGCGGCCGTCCGGGAGGTAGACCGTCGTGCCGCGCCGGCGGACCTCGGCGTCGAGCGCGCCGCCGGGCGTGACGAACGCGGCGACGTCGGCGATGGCGTAGCGCACGACGTAGCCACTCGTGGCGCCGGTCGCCCGCTCGAGGTGCAGCGCCTGGTCGAGATCGCGGCTGCCGGCGGGGTCGATCGTCACGAACGGGACGTCGCGCAGGTCGCCGTCGGCGGCGATCGAGGGTCCCCGCCGGGCCGCGGCGTCCGCCTCGGCGAGCGCACCGGGTGGGAAGTCGGCGTCGAGCCCGACGTCGCGGCGGATGGCCGCGAAGCCTGCCGCGAGGTCGGCGGGCACGGGCGGTTCGAGGCGGACGGCGACCTTCGGCACCGGTGTCGCCTACCCGTCGGCGGGCGTCGGGAAGAGCCCGAGGGTGCGGGCGACGTCGTCGACCTCGACGGTGCCGCCGTTGCGGACGACCTCGTCGGGCTGGTCGAGGATCCACGCGACGACGGCGCCGACGACCGACGGCGGCTTGCCGCGTCGCGCGATCCACGTGAGGTCGTCACGCATCCTCGTGCGCTCCGTGGCGACGAAGCCGGGCTGCACGTTGACGCAGCGGACGCCGCGATCGCCGAGCTCGACGGCGACGACGCCGGCCATCCGGTGGAACCCGCCCTTCGCGACCGCGTAGCTCAGCGCCCAGCCGCCCTCGCCGACCGGTGCCGGCGGCGCCGTGCGGCCGGCGCCCGACGTGATGTTGACGATCGTGCCGCCCTGCGGGTCGGCCTGGTCGACCATCGCCCGTGCGGCGCGCTGGGTGAGGATCACCTGCGCGGTGAGGTCGGCGTAGATCCGCTTCTCGAACGTCTCGATCGGCGTGTCGAGGAACCGACGGTCGTTGTCGTCGGACACGTAGATCGCGTTGTTGACGAGGACGTCGAGGCGGCCGAAGTGGTCGAGCACCGTCTCGACCGACGGGACGAGCGCGTCACGGTCGAGGAGGTCGAGCGGGACGGCGAGCGTCCGGCGCCGCCCACCGGTCGCGTCCTCGATCTCCGCGATCGTGGCGTCGAGGCTCCCGGGCAGTCCGTCGGTGCTCGTGCCCTCGTGCACGGTCCGGGCGGTGACGGCGACGTCGTAGCCGGCGCCGGCGAGGGCCATCGCCGTCGCCTTGCCGATGCCCCGGCTGGCGCCGGTGACCATGGCGACCGGCGTCACTCCTCCGGCAGCTCGGGCGCCCACGACGCGCCGTTGATGTGGGTCCCGCCGTCGACGAACAGCGTGTTGCCCGTGAGGTACCGCGCGTCGTCGGAGGCGAGGAACAGCGCGACGGGCGCGATGTCGTTCTCCGGGTCGCCGAGGCGGCCCATCGGGTTGGCGGCGTCGGCGGCGGCCTCGAGCTCGGGGTGCTCGGTGAACACGCGGCGCGACGCCGCCGTCTTCGCGCCGGGGCAGATGACGTTGGCACAGATGCCGTGCGGCGCCCACTCACGCGCCGCCGTCCGGGTCAGCGCCCGGAGCGCCTCCTTCGCGCTGTTGTACTCGGCCGTCCCGACGTGGGCGTTCACGCCGTTCAGCGAGCACAGGTTGACGATGCGGCCCCAGCGCTGCGCCTTCATGAGCGGGAACGCGGCCTGCATCGCCCAGAACGGTCCGTAGAAGCCGACGTGGAACCCGGCGTCGAACAACGCGTCGGTCTTGTGCTCGACCCTGCTCAGGCGGCCACCGCCCCACGCGTTGTTGACGAGGATGTCGACCGTGCCCCACGCCTCGCGCGCGGTGTCGACCATGGCGACGACCTGCTGCTTGTCGCTCACGTCGGTGCCGACGAAGCGGGCGTCGGCGCCGAGCTCGTCGCGCAGCTCCCGAGCGACACGCTCGCCGCTGTCGGCATCGCGCTCGGCGACGAGGACGTTGGCGCCCTCGGCGGCGAATCGCCGTGCGATGCCGCGACCGATGCCGTCACCGGCGCCCGTGATGATCGCCGTCCGTCCCTCGATACGTCCCCGTCCCCCGGTCACGGCCGGCGATCGTACGAGCGGACGCCCCGCCCAGCCGTTCTGGTACCGGTTTCTCACTTCGGACCTGCGCATTCTCAGCGCGTTTCGGTACCAAAAGGGTCGTTGCGGCGCAGCACGTCGACCAGCACCTGCGCGCCCGAGTGCTCGACGTCCTTCGTGGCCGTCAGCAGGACCACACGCTGGCGCCGACCGCGGCGGCGTAGCGCGTCGACGGCGTCGGCGCCGGGTGGCCGGGCGAGCTCGGCGCGGTAGCGGCGGGCGAACTCGTCGAACCGGGCGACATCGTGCCCGTACCACTTGCGGAGCGCGGCGCTCGGGGCGACGTCCGTGTTCCACTCGTCGAGGTGCGCATCGTCCTTGCGCACGCCACGCGGCCACAGGCGGTCGACGAGCACGCGGTAGCCGGCGTCGGCGGTGTCCTCGTAGATCCGGACGACGGCGAAACCCATGCTCGCGAGTTCACTACGGTCCGCCGGCTGAGCGGTAACAGCCCGGATCGTGCGAGAGTCGGATCCGAGTGGCACGGAGAGCGAAGGTCGTCTGCACGCTGGGGCCGGCGTCGAACACCGTCGAGGGCGTACAGGCGCTCGTCGACAGCGGGATGGACGTCGCCCGCCTGAACTTCTCACACGGCACCCACGACAGCCACGCCGAGCTGCACTCGCACGTCCGCCGCGCAGGTGACATCGCCGGCAAGGCCGTCGGCGTGCTCGCCGACCTGCAGGGACCGAAGATCCGCCTCGGCACGTTCGCCGCCGGCCCCGTCGAACTCGCCGCCGGCGACACGTTCGTCCTGACGACCGACCCCGTCCCCGGCACCGCGCAGCGGGCGTACACGACGTACACGCAGCTGCCGGACGACGTCGGTCGGGGTGACATGATCCTCGTCAACGACGGCCTCGTCCGGCTCGAGGTGGAGAAGGTCGACGACCGCGAGGTCACGACGCGCGTCGTCGAGGGCGGCACGATCAGTGACCACAAGGGCATCAACCTCCCGGGCGTGAAGGTGAGCTCGCCGGCGCTCACGCAGAAGGACGCCGACGACCTGCGCTTCGCGCTGCGCCTCGGTGTCGACATGGTGGCGCTGTCGTTCGTGCGCTCGCCCGCCGACATCGCGCCCGTGCACGCGGTGATGGACGACGCCGGCCGGCGTGTCCCCGTCATCGCCAAGATCGAGAAGCCCGAAGCGGTCGAGCGGCTCGACGCCATCGTCGACGCGTTCGACGGGTTGATGATCGCCCGCGGCGACCTCGGCGTCGAGCTGCCGCTGCAGGAGGTGCCGATCATCCAGAAGCGGGCGATCCAGCTCGCACGCGAGCACGCCAAGCCCGTCATCGTCGCGACGCAGATGCTCGAGTCGATGATCGTGCACTCGCGCCCGACGCGCGCCGAGGTGTCCGACGTCGCCAACGCCGTCCTCGACGGTACGGACGCGCTCATGCTGTCGGGTGAGACGTCGGCGGGGCGCTGGCCACGCGAGACCGTGCGCACGATGGTCCAGGTGATCGCCGCCGCCGAAGGCGACCGCGTCGACACGCTGACGCCGCTCCCACGCCCCGTCGGCGACCGCGACGCCGCCATCGCCGCCGCCGCGGTGGCGATCGGGCGAGACGTCCTCGGGCGCGCGCTCGTCGCGTTCACGACCACGGGGACGACGGCGCGCCGGCTCGCCGCCCACCGCCCCGGTCTTCCGCTGCTGGCGTTCACGCCCGACCCCGCGGTGCGGTCGCAGCTCGCGCTGTCGTGGGGCGTCGAGACGTTCGTGATGCCGCCGGTCGCCAACACCGACGACATGGTCCGAGAGGTCGACAACGCCATGCTCGAGCTCCACCGTGGCCAGCCCGGCGACCCCGTCGTCATCGTCGCCGGCACGCCGCCGGGCAGGCCGGGGAACACGAACACCATCCGGGTCCATCCGCTCGCCCGCGCGTAGTCGCGTGGACCGCGCCGACGTCGTCGTCATCGGGGCGGGCATCGGCGGCGCCTCGGTGGCGTGGGAGCTCGCCCGGCGCGGGGTCGACGTCGTCGTGCTGGAGCGGGAGCCGTATCCCGGCACCCACGCGACGGGGCGATCGGCCGCGACGACGACGCAGTCGACGGGCAGCGTGCTCGTTCGCTCGCTCGCGGCCGAGAGCCGCGCGTTCCTGACGGCGCCGCCCGACGGGTTCTGCGACGTCCCGCTGGTGTCGCCCCGCGGCGTGCTGTGGGTCGCGTCACGCGACGACGACCCGTTGCCCGAGGGGCTCGAGCGGGTCACCGCGGACGAGGCGCGCCGGCTGGTGCCGCTCCTGCGCGCCCACGCGGTGGCGGGCGGCGCGGTGTACGAGCCGGACGCCGCCGACATCGACGTCGACGCGCTGCTGCACGCGTACCTGCGCGCCGTGCGCGTCGTCACCGGCGCTGCCGTGACCGGCATCCGTCGCGGCTGGCGCGTCGAGACGGCGGCGGGCGCGTTCGCCGCTCCCACGATCGTGAACGCCGCGGGCGCGTGGGCCGACGACGTCGCCGCCCTCGCCGGGATCCCGCGCCGGGGTCTGGTCCCGCTGAAGCGCACCGCGTTCGTCTTCGCGCCGCCACCGGGCGTCGACGTGCGGGCGTGGCCGCTCGTGTTCGACGCTGGCGGGCGCTGGTACCTCAAGCCGGAGGCCGGCCTGCTGCTGGCGTCACCCGCCGACGAGACGCCGTCGGAGCCGTGCGACGCACGCGCCGACGAGCTCGATGTCGCCCGCGCCGTCGACGCCCTCCACGACGCGTTCGATCTCGAGGTCCGCGGCGTGAAGCGGGCGTGGGCGGGCCTGCGCACGTTCGGCCCCGACCGCGAGCCGGCATTCGGTCCCGACCCGTCCGACCCGACGTTCGTCTGGTGCGCCGGCCAGGGCGGCTACGGCATCAAGATCGCCCCCGCGCTGGCGAATCTCGTCTGCAGGTCGATGCCGTAGACCCACCTCAGCGGTGGTCTACGGCATCAACCTGCGAGCTGCGTCCCGATCAGAACCAGCGCGGACGCCGCCGAACAACCCAGGACGGCGACGCGGGTGTAGCCGCGGTCGAGGACGCGGGCGGCGAGCCACGAGAGGGCGAAGCCGGCGAGGACGCCGGGCAGCAGCGTCAGACCCAGTTCGAGCTCGTGGGCGCCGAACTCACCGGCGACGGCGAGCGTGAGCAGCGAGAACGACGCGCCGAACACGAAGTAGGCGGCGAGCGTCGCCCGCAGCTGCGGCCCCGTCACGCGCTGGTACACCATCGCCATCGGCGGGCCGCCGATCGACGTCGCCGTCCCCATGAACCCCGACGCCAGACCGGCGCTCACGAGCGTGCCCGTCGTCGGCCGCACCGACCACCCGCCGACGGACAGCACGACGGCGAGCAGCACGACGAACCCGAGCAGCACGACGAGCGGACCGTCGGGCAGCAGCGCGACGGCGACCGAGCCGGCGATCGTCCCCGGGACCCGCCCGGCGATCGCCCACCGGATCCCGTGGAAGTCGAGCGCGGCGCGCTCGCGGAGCGCGACGAGCACCGTGAGCGGCACGCCGACGAACAGCAGCGGCCCGGGGACGAGGTCGGGGTCGAGCAGCGCGAGCAGCGGCGCGGCGATCAGGCCGAGCCCGAACCCGACGACACCCTGCACGCAGGCACCGACCGCGACCGCGGCCGTCGCCAGCGCGATGTCACCACCGCTCACTCGGCGACGGCGGGCGCGGTCGCAACCGGTTCGTGCCCGCCCGAGCCTTCGCGCCAGGTCGTCCACAGCATGCGGACGGCGACCACGGTGAGCAGCGCGGCGAACAGCGCGTTCGACGTGTTCTCGTCGAGCCCCACGGAGATCTTCGACGCGCCGTACGCGGACGCCACGCCGGCGAGACCGACGGCCACGGCGACACCCATGTCGAAGTTCGCGTTCTTGATGTTGCGCTGCGTCGCCACCATCGACGTCGGGATGATGACCGCGAGCGAGGTGCCCTTGGCGACAGCACCGGGGATCCCGAAGAAGATGATCTGCGCGGGGACCATCACGACCCCGCCCCCCACGCCGAGCAGACCGGCGAGCGTCCCGGACGCGACGCCGAGCAGGACGAGGCCGAACGCCATCCAGACGTCGAAGTCACCGCGCCCCACCGCCTCGGAGTGGTCGATCACCAACCGCAGCGCGCTCGCCAGCAGCAACACCGAGAACGCGTACGCGAGCACGCGCACCGGCAGGATCTGCAGCGCGTGCGTGCCGATGACCGCGCCCGCCATCGCGCCGACGATGAGCGCAACAGCGACCGGCCAGTCGACCTGACCCTCGACGGCGTAGCCGATCACACCGGACGCGGCGATCGGCAGCACCGCGCCGAGCGACGTCCCGTGCGCGAGCCGCTGGTTCATGTGCAGCGCGATGACGAGGACGGGGACGATGAGGATCCCGCCGCCGACACCGAACAGACCGGACAGGAACCCGGCGGCGAGCCCGAGCAGCGCGGCGCGCACGAGCCGGGCGGTGTACGGCGACATCGACGGCATCAGACCTCCAGGACGACGGATGGCGCGACGCCCGGCGACGACGCCGACGTCGACCACCGGGGAACGAAGCGAGAGAGGGCGGCGGCGGCGACCGCGACCATCGCGATGCACACGAAGTCGACGGTGAACGCCCGCGTCAGGCGCGAATCGCTGAGCGCGTCGAGGTCACCACCACCGCCGACCGCGGTGAACAGCGCCGCCGACCCCGCGGTGCCGAGGACACCGGCGAGGAACCGGATCGTGTGGAACATTCCCATCGTGACGCCTCGGTTGGTGTCGCCGATCTCCTCGGTGACGCCGACCGCGGTCGGCGACTGGATCGCCGACACGCCGGCACCGACCACGACCAGCCCGACGAGCACCAGCGCCAGCGACTCGGCGGCGACGCCCGCGGCGATGACCAGCGACGCGACGACGAGCAGCACGCCGCCGGCGCCGGCGAGCCGGCGGATGCCGAGCCGGTCGGTGAGGTGCCCCATCGTCGGGCCGGCGACGATCATCGAGAGCGGCAGGACGACGACGAGGCCGCCGGTCGCGCCGACGCTGCGGTCGAACACGTACACGAGCAGCAGCGGCACCGTGAACAGCACGCCGTACAGGACGGCCATCTGCAGGCCGGCGATGGCGGCGAGGACGCCGAAGCGCCGGTTGCGCAACATGGCGAGGTCGAGGAACGGGATCTCGACGCGCGTCGAGCGCCGCCAGAACGCGACGAGCAGCGCGACACCACCCGCCAGCAGGACCAACACGACGGCGTTCGTCCAGCCCCACTCGGTGCCCTGCGACAGCGCGACCATCACGCCGACGAGGCCGACCGTCATCAGCGCGCCGCCGGCGACGTCGAGCGCCGGGCCGCCGTCCCCACCCGACCGTGCGCCGCGCAGGTCCGGCACGTAGCGCCGTCCGAGCACCAGCGCGAGGGCCACGATCGGCACGTCGAACCAGAACGCCCACCGCCACCCGAGCGCATCCGTGACGACGCCACCGAGCGACGGCCCGAGCGCGATCGCCACGCCGTTCACCGCCGCCCACAGGCCCATGGCGCGGCCGCGCATGCCCGGGGGGAACACGGCGGCGATCGTGACCATCACCGTCGGCAGGACCGGCGCGTTGGCGACGCCCTGCAGCACGCGCCCGCCGGCAGCGAGCGGGTACGTCGGCGCGACAGCGACCGCGACCGACGCGACGAGGAAGCACGTCATCCCGCCGAGGTAGACGCGGCGCACGCCGTACGCGTCAGACAGCCGCCCCGC
>DASSOZ010000205.1:0-8065 GCA_035700105.1 Acidimicrobiales bacterium | reverse complement strand
CGCCCACCGGACGCCTCCTGCCCTAACAAAGAGGTCGGCGGGTCCGATGGAGGCCGCCGGCGGAGGGGCCCGCCTGGTGGGACCCGTACCGGGGGGACCGGGTGGGAGGATCCGCCGGCGGCCGGGAGCGAACTACGCCTGGTTCTCCCCGCCGAAGATCTCCGACACAGAGGTGTCCTCGAACACGGCGTCCAACGCGTCGGCGATGATCCCAGCCACCGACAGCACCTCGATCTTGTCGATTCGGCGCTCCTCCGGCAGCGGCAACGTGTCGGTGATCACCACTCGCGAGATGACCGAGTTCTTCAGTCGATCCGTGGCGGGATCAGACAAGACCCCGTGGGTCGCCAACGCGATGACGTCCGATGCCCCACGGTCCACCAACTGCTGGGCCGCTGCGCAGATCGTGCCGGCGGTGTCGATCATGTCGTCGACGATCACGCACGTCCGCCCGTCGACCTCGCCGACCACCTCGCGGGCCTCGACCATGTTCGTCGCGCCCTTCACCCGACGCTTGTGCACGATCGCGAGCTCCCCGCCGACGTGGTTGGCGAACCGCTCCGCCACCTTCACCCGACCGGCGTCCGGGGCGACGATGACCACGTCGCCGCCGCAGTGCGACCGCACGTACTCCTCGAGGACGGGACCGGCCGTGAGGTGGTCGACCGGTCCGTCGAAGAACCCCTGGATCTGCCCGGAATGGAGGTCGACGGACACGAGCCGGTCGACGCCGGCCGCCGTCATCATGTCGGCGACGAGCTTGGCCGTGATCGGCTCGCGACCCTCGGCCTTCCGGTCCTGGCGCGCGTAGCCGTAGAACGGGCAGACGGCGGTGATGCGCTTGGCGGACGCCCGCTTGGCGGCGTCGACCATGATCAGCTGTTCCATCAGCGAGTCGTTGACCGAGCGACCGTCGGTCTGCGCGTGCGTCTGGATGATGAAGACGTCCGAGCCGCGCACCGACTCGCCGAAGCGGCACCGCATCTCGCCGCTGGCGAAGTCGACGATGTTCGTCTCGCCGAGCTTCACGTCGAGGTGCTTGGCGATCTCCTCCGAGAGGGTGAGATGCGTCCGTCCGGAGAACAGCTGCAGCCGCTTCTTGGTGACCAGCTCCATCCGACGGCTCGCCCTTCTACTCCGCGTCCTCGCCCGTCCTCGAAGTGTAGAAGGGCCCGGTGCGCACTCCGGCGTCCACCACCGTGCCGGGCGCCAGTGACGCGAAGGGACCGACGACGGCGCCGGCGCCGATGTCCGCGTCGCGGGCGACGGTCTTCTCGACGATGGCGTTGGCGCCGATGACGCAGTCGACGAGACGGGTGTCCGGTCCGATCTCGGCGCCCGACCCGACTCGCGTCGCACCCTGCAGGAGCGTGCCCGGGAACAGCGTCACGTCCTTGCCGAGCACGACAGTCGAATCGATGTACGTCGCCGCGGGGTCGAGCATCGTGACGCCGTCGCGCAGCCAGCGGTCGTTGATGCGCCGGCGGAGCTCGGCCTCGACGGCGGCGAGCTGCACGCGGTCGTTGACGCCGGCCGACTCCATCGGGTCGTCGGACTCGCAGGCGAGGATCGTGTAGCCGGCGTCGTGCAGCACGCCCGGGACGTCGGACAGGTAGTACTCGCCCTGCGCGTTCTCGGGGCTCAGGCGGCGAAGCGCCGGCGCGAGGATGTTCCGCCGGAAGCAGTAGATCGACGTGTTGATCTCGTCGACGGCGAGCTCGTCGATGGTCGCGTCCTTGTGCTCGACGATGCGGTCGACGTTCCCGTTCTTGTCGCGCACGACGCGGCCGTAGCCGGTCGGGTCGTCGAGACGGGCGGTGAGGACGGTGCAGGCGGCGTCGCTCTCGTGGTGCGTGTCGACGAGCGCGGCGAGCGTGGACGAGCGGACCAGTGGCGCATCGCCGGGGAGCACGAGGAGGTCGTCGTCGTCGAGGTCGTCGTCGAAGGAGGTGAGCGCCACGCTGACGGCATCACCCGTGCCCCGCTGGACGCGCTGCTCGACGACCTCGATCGTCAGTGACGGCGGCGCCTCGTCCTGCAGCTTCTTCGTGACCCGCTCGGCGCCGTGACCGACGACGACGACGGCCCGGTCGACCTTCAACCCCGCGACGGCGTCGAGCACGTGGAGCACCATCGGGCGACCGCACAGCACGTGCAACGGCTTCGGCCGCGACGACTTCATGCGCGTGCCCTCGCCGGCGGCCATGACCACGGCGGAGAGGGGGCGAGCCGTCATGCGCCCATCATGCCCGGCCCGCCATTGCTTTCGGCCACTTTCCGGTGCCATGTGCCGGGCAACTGGCCGAAAGCCCGATGGACCCGCTCGAGCTCGGGGGCAGGGATTCGAACCCCGACCTGACAGCTCCAAAGGCTGCCGTGCTGCCATTACACCACCCCCGATGGTGCGGTTGGCCACGTTACCGACGCGACCGCTACCGTGGCTCCCCGGCATGGGTTCCCTCATCAAGAAGCGCCGCAAGCGCATGCGGAAGAAGAAGCACAAGAAGATGCTGAAGGCGACGCGCTGGCAGCGTCGCGCCGGCAAGTAGCTGCCGCGCTTCTTCGAGATTGGGTGATTGCCGGGGCTATCGCCCGGCAATCACCCAATCTCGTCTTCGGGAACGGTCCTGGTGACGATCCGGTCGTCGCCCGGGAACTCGCCCTCGACGAACCAGGTGCCCCCGCTCCCGGCGAGCGTCGGCCGCGCGCCCGCGGCGTCGGCCAGCCGGTCGCGCCACTCGGTGAGGCGCGGCTCGACGTGCAGCGCCGCCGGCTCGAGGTCGTTGACGCCGGCGCCGCCGGTCGGACCGCCGAGCGCGTCCCACGCCCGATAGACGGCGACCGTCGACACGCCGAACGGCGGGACGAGCAGCGTGTACGTCCGGTCGACGAACGGCAGCGGTTGCAGCTCGTCGCCGATCCCCCGCACGAGCGCCCGCCCGCCGCCGGCGAGGCAGAACGGCACGTCGGCGCCGAGCGTCGCCGCCAGCTCGACGTCGTCGCCCCGACCGGCCCACCGCAGCACGGCGGCGGCGTCGGCCGATCCGCCGCCCAGCCCGGCGCCGGCGGGGATGCGCTTGCGCAGCGTGACGTGCGCGGTCCGCCCGACCGCCCGGAGTGCGCGGCGTACGAGGTTGTCGTCGGTCGTCGGGACGTCGAGCCCCGTCGCGCCGATCAGCTCGAGCCCGTCACCGTCGGGGTCGAACTCGAGCTCGTCGGCGAGATCGATCGCGACCATCTCGGACTCGAGCAGGTGGTAGCCGTCGGCGCGGACCCCCGTGACGCGCAGGCTGACGGTCAGCTTCGCCGGTGCACGCATCGCGCGAGCCTGCCCCACGCGTCGACGTCGAGCTCCTCGGCGCGCGCCTCGGGTCGGACGCCCGCGCACGCGAACGCGTCGGCGTCGACGACGTCCGCGAGCGCGCGGCGCAGCATCTTTCGCCGCTGCCCGAACCCGGCGCGCACGAGCGGGAACAGCAGTGACGGGTCGACGTCGATCTTCGGGTGCGCCCGCCGGTCGATGCGCACGAGCGCCGACTCGACGTTCGGCCGCGGCACGAACACCGAGGCCGGCACGTGGCCGACGACGCGCGCGTCGGCCCAGTAGTCCACCTTCACGCTCACGGCGCCGTACCCGTCGTCACCGACGTGCGCGGCGAGCCGCTCGCCGACCTCGCGCTGGACCATCACGAGCATCCGCTTCAGCTCCGGCACGGCGTCGAGCAGATCGGCGACGAGCGGCGTGGCGATGTTGTACGGCAGGTTGGCGACGAGGACGTGATCGCGGTCGTCGACGAGCGCGTGCCAGTCGACCGACATCGCGTCGGCCTCGACGATCGTGACATCGGTGTTGGCGACGACCTCGCGCAGCGCCGGCAGGACGTGTCGATCGACCTCGACGGCGGTGACGTCGGCGCCCGTCTCGGCGAGCGCGAGCGTGAGCGACCCGAGTCCGGCGCCGACCTCGATCACCCGGTCGCCTGGGCCGACCTCGGCGAGCCAGGCGATGCGCCGGACGGTGTTGGCGTCGGCGACGAAGTTCTGGCCGAGGGCGCGACTCGGCTTCAGGCCGTGGCGGTCGAGGAGGTCGAGGACGTCGCGCCGGCTGTGCGTCACCAGTCGACGCGGGCGTCGAACACGCCGGCGTCGACGGACGCGATCCGGGCGAACGTCGACTGCGTGAGGTCGACGACGCGACCGGCGCCGTACGGTCCGCGGCCGGCGACGCGGCACGTCGTCGACTTGCCGTTGTCGAGGTTCGTGACGCGGATGACCGACCCGAGCGGGGCGGTGTTGTGGGCGCACTCGCCGTCGGGGCCGCGGTACCAGCTCGCCTCGCCGGTCTGGCTGTGGGTCGGTGCCGGGGCCGGTGCCGGCGCCCTCGTGGTGGTCGTCGTCGGCGCCGGGCGCGCCTTGACCGTGGTGGTGGTCGGGCTCGGGCGGGGCCGGGTCGACGTCGTGACCGCCGCCGCCGCCGTCCGGGCTGACGCGAGCGCGCGTCGCGCGGTGGTGGGCGGCGCCACGACGGGCGCCGTCGTGGTCGTGGTCGCGGCGGCGATCGCGATGCGTGCGACGGCGGACGAGCGGCCGGCACGGGACGCGAACGTCCGGGCCACGAACGGAGCGTCCGCGGGGCCGGCCGTGGCCAGCACAGCGCCCCCCTGGGGGGCCGTCGGGTTGCGCAACAGGAGCAGCGGTGCCAGCAGGAGCACGAGGCCCATGCCACCGGCGACCGCCACCCGCCTCCTGTCGCGGCAGGTCATTGGCAAGCCCGGTCAACCTAGGAGAAGTCGGTGCGGTTCGGCTACTCCAGCCTGAACACGCGTTCGGCGTTGTCCCACGTCGCCGCCGCGACGGTGTCGACATCGACGTCCTTGACCCTCGCGACGCCGGCGCCGACGTCGGGCACCCACGCCGGCATGTTCCGCTTGCCGCGGTGCGGGACGGGCGCGAGGTAGGGCGCGTCCGTCTCGACGAGGAGCCGGTCGAGCGGCGTCAGCGCGGCCGCGGCGCGGACGTCGTCGGCGGCCTTGAAGGTGACGATCCCGCTGAAGCTGAGCAGCGCGCCGAGATCCAGGCAGCGGCGCGCCTCGTCGGGCCCGCCGGTGAAGCAGTGGAACACCGTCCGGTCCGGCACGCCGTGTGCCGAGAGGATCGCGAACGTGTCGTCCCACGCCTCGCGCGTGTGGACGACGAGCGCGAGGTCGCGCTCGTGCGCGAGCTGGATCTGCGCGGCGAACGCCTCGCGCTGCTGTGGCCGGGGCGAGTGGTCGTAGTGATAGTCGAGACCGCATTCGCCGACGGCGACGACGCGCGGCGCGTCGAGCAGGTCGACGATCGTGTCGACGCCGTTCGACGCGTCGTGCGGGTGCAACCCGACGGTCGCCCACACGCCGTCGTGCGCGGCAGCCGCGTCGATCGCCGCCCGCGACTGCGCGGCGTCGGTACCGACCGTGACGAGCCGCTCGACGCCGGCGCGCCGCGCGTCGGCGATGGCGCCGAGCCCGACACCCTCGTACGGGACGTGGCAGTGCGAGTCGGTCCAGCGTGCCGGCACGACTACTTGCGGGGGAAGAGCGGCGTGCCCTTCTCGACCGGCAGCCCGCCGGGGTAGCCGCCCCACGCCGCCGCGTCGGGCAGGTGAGCCGACGACGGTGACCCGACGAGACCGATGCGGCGCCACGCCTCGTCGCACGCGTTCGGGATCGCCGGCGACGCGAGGATCGTCACGATGCGCAGCGCCTCGAGCGCGTCGCCCATCACCGCGTCGACCTCGGGACCTGCGTCCATCCTCCACGGCTCGTTCGCCTCGAGGAACGAGTTCGTCTCCCGGATGAGGCGCCACGTCGCGTCGAGCGCGTCGTGCGGCAGGATCGCCGCCCACGCGCGCGACGCCTCGTCGAGCACGGACGCGGCGACGGCAGCGAGCGGCGAGTCGGCGCGGGGCGCGGGTCCCGTCCCACCGCACTTCTTGCCGACGACCGTGGCGACGCGCGCCAGCAGGTTGCCGAAGTTGTTGGCGAGGTCGGCGTTGTAGCGGGCGACCATCCCCTCGTAGCTGAAGTCGCCGTCAGGGCCGAACTGCACGTCGCGCAGGAAGTGGTAGCGGAAGCCGTCCACGCCGAAGTCGTCGACGAGGTCGGCGGGCGCGATCTGGTTCAACCGCGTCTTGCTCATCTTCTCGCCGCCGACGAGGAGGAAGCCGTGGACGTGCACCTCCTTCGGCGGCTCGAGGCCCGCGCTCAGCAGCATCGCCGGCCAGTACACGCAGTGGAAGCGGAGGATGTCCTTGCCGATGACGTGGACGCCCGGCCACCAGTGGCGGAAGCGGGCGTCGTCCTCGCCGTAGCCGACGGCGGTGATGTAGTTCGTGAGCGCGTCGAACCAGACGTAGGTGACGTGCTTCTCGTCCCACGGGAGCGGCACGCCCCAGTCGATCGACGTGCGACTGATCGAGAAGTCCTGCAGGCCGCCGCGGATGAACCCGAGCGCCTCGTTGCGCTTGCCCTCCGGCTGCACGAAACCGGGGTGCTGCGCGTACCAGTCGAGCAGGCGGTCCTCGTAGCGCGAGAGCTTGAAGAAGTAGTTCTCCTCCGTCACGTGCTCGACGGGTCGGCCGTGGATCGGGCACAGCTCGCCGTCGACGAGCTCGTCGATCGTGTAGTACGCCTCGCAGGCGACGCAGTAGAGGCCCTCGTACGTGCCGAGCTCGATGTCGCCGTTGTCGTAGACCGTCTGGAGCAGCTGCTTGACAGCGGTGTAGTGGCGGGGCTCGGTCGTGCGGATGAAGTCGTCGTTGGTGATGTCGAGGAGCTTCCACGTCTCCTTGAAGCGCTCGACGGTCGTGTCCGCCCACTGCTGGGGCGAGACGCCGTTGGCCTCGGCGGCGCGCTGCACCTTCAGCCCGTGCTCGTCGGTCCCGGTCAGGAAGAACGTGTCGTCGCCGAGCAGTCGGTGCCAGCGGGCCACGGCGTCGCAGTTCACCGTGCTGTACGCGTGGCCGATGTGGGGCGCGTCGTTCACGTAGTAGATCGGCGTCGTCACGTAGAACCGGCCCGGCACACTCGTAGGGTATCGGCGTGAAAACCGTTGGCCTCCCGAGAAAGGTCGACCACCTCGGGCGGGTTGTGATCCCCGTCGAGTTCCGCCGGTTGCTCGGGATCGTCGAGGGTGACGAGGTCGAGATCACGATGGACGGCGACCGGTTGGTGTTGGCGCGCGTGGAGCCGGCGTGCGTGTTCTGCGGGTCGATCACCGACCTTCGGCGCTTCCACGAGCGCTGGGTGTGCGCCGGGTGCGCGTCGGAGGTCGGCGCCGGCGGTGACTGACGTCGCCGACGACGATGCGTCGGTGCGCGCGTGGCTGCGCAGGTGGGGGGAGTGCGTGGCCGCCGTCGACTTCGAGCGCGCCCGCCCGCTGTTCGACCCTTCGGTCACCGGCTTCGGCACGTTCGCCGGCGCGGTCGTCGGGCTCGACCGGCTCGAGTCCGAGCAATGGCGTCAGGTGTGGCCGACGATCTCGGGCTTCGTGTTCGCCGTCGAGGACGCGCAGGTGCTGGTGTCCGACGACCGCTGTCAGGCGGTGATCGTCACGACGTGGGCGTCGACGCGCGATGGACGGGAGCGGCCGGGGCGGGCGACGGTCGTGCTCCGTCGTGGCGAGGTGACGTCACCGTGGCTCGGCGTGCACACGCACTTCTCACTCGTCCCGCAGCCGTAACGCGGCGTCGTAGACGGCGCGCTTGGCGACGCCGAGCTCCTTCGTCACCTCGGCGATCGCCGACTTGCGGTCGACGCCGGCGGCGAGGCGGACAGAGAGCGCGGCCGTGATGTCGTCGGTGGTCGCGGGCGCGGCGGGCGGCGCGCCCGAGCGCGAGGCGGCGACCGACGACGACATCACCGCCGCGCTCGCCGTCCGCCTCGCCGCCGGCGTCGATCGGAAGTCGGCGATCACCGAGGTCACCAAGGAGCTCGGCGTGCCGAAGCGAGCGGTGTACGACGCCGCGCTACGGCTGCGGGACGAGTGAGAAGTGCGTGTGCACCCCCAGCCAGGGTGACGTGACGCC
>DASSOZ010000204.1:0-11339 GCA_035700105.1 Acidimicrobiales bacterium | reverse complement strand
AGCACAAGGAACGCTTCATCAACTCGGACACGAACAAGGGCGGCTACCGGCCGAACATCCCCGCCGACCCGTCGATCATCGGCCTCGACGACCCCGCGCACCACAAGCGCCGGAACCTCGTGTCCCGCCGCTTCACGCCGCGCGCCGTCAGCAGCCGCGAGCCGCACGTCCGCGACACCGTGAAGCGCCTGTTCGACGCGGTCGAGCGCAACGGCGGCACCGCCGAGGTGGTCGAGGAGCTCGCCGCACCGCTGCCGGCGATGACGATCGCGTGGCTCCTCGGCTTCCCCGAGGACCGCTGGCCCGATCTGAAGTCGTGGTCGGAGCGGACGATCGCGCTCGGCGGCGGACCGCGGTACCACGACGAGGACGGGATCCTCGCGGCGATGGAGTTCGCCCAGGCAGCAGCGGAGCTGCACACCGCGAAGACGGGTTGCCCGGCCGACGACATCATGTCCATCTGGACGACGGCCGAGATCGACGGCACGCCGCTCGCCATCGACGCGGTCATCTCCGACTGCCTGCTGCTCCTCGACGGCGGCGCCGAGACGACGCGGACGGTCATCGCCCGCACGCTCCTGAACCTCATCGCGCACCCCGACCAGTGGGAGGCGTTGAAGAACGGCGCCGACCTGACTGTCGCGACGGAGGAGTTCATCCGGTACGTGACGCCGATCCACAACATGTGCCGCGTCGCGACCGAGGACTGCGAGATCGCCGGCTCGGACGTGTTGGCCGGACAGCAACTCGTCCTGATGTACAGCTCGGCCAACCGCGATCCCGCCCACTTCGCCGACGCCGAGCACCTCGACGTGACGCGCAACCCGAACAACCACCTCGCGTTCGGGTTCGGTACGCACTTCTGCCTCGGCGCCGCGCTCGCCCGCATGGAGATCCGCGTGTTCTTCGAGGAGCTCGTGCGGCGCGTCGACTCGTTCCGACTCGTCCCGGGGACGACCCCCGTCGAGATGCCGAACGCGTTCGTCTACGGGCTGCGATCGGCGAACCTCGAGTTCAGCTTCCACTCGCGGTAGCGCTCGAGGTCCTCTTCGCTCGCCTCCTCGGCTCGCATCAACTCGTCCGACGCGCCCTGCTGTGTGCGGATGATCTCATCGAGCTTCAGATGCAACGCGAGGTTGCCGTGCGTCTGCGTGTGCTGTAACAGCATGAGCAGGCCGAGCGTCAGGAACGGGAACCCGATCGTGACGACGAGCTCCCACCACTTGGCCCAGTCGTAACGCGCGCCCACGACGATCCACCCGACGAGCATGCCGAGCAACACGAACGCGGCGACCGGCGATCCGACGAAGCCGGCCGCCCAGCGCGCCAGCCGGGCGTAGCGCGTCGGAGGTCGCTGCCCGGGGCCGGCGTCGTGGCTCATGCAACCGGTGTACCCACGCGTGCCTGCAACAGGTCGCGCGCCTCGCCGCGGCGCTCGAGGAAGTACGCGCCGACCGAGCCGGCCAACGTCGCGAACACGACGATCGAGTACAAACCGACCACGACGTCGAGCAGTTCCACGATCCCACGGTGGCTCGGCATCGCCTCCGCCGCGATCGCCGCCTTCGCCGCCGCGTGCAGCGCGCGGCCGTACGGGTGGATGTCGCCGTACTCGTACACGAGGTCGGCGGTGGTGAACACGACGATGGCGGTGACGAGCGCGAGCCACGACAAACGGCTCGTGAGCTTTCGGCTCGCGCTGCGGCTGCCGCGGACGGCGGCGAGGAGCACGCGCGTCGGCCGCGCGACGCGCAGGATCATCACCGCGCGCAGCACGCTCAACACCGGCACGACGAGGAACAGCAACTGCCACCACGTGCGCGACAGGAACGTGGTGGTGCGCGGCGCGATCACGAGGCGCAGCACGTATTCGGCGACGAACACCGCCCACAGCACCCACGTCGCGGTGACGAGCGCGTGCTGCAGCGCGGTGCCGCTGCGCGCCGACGCCTGGGCGAGCACGACCGCGAGGAACAGCACGCCGAGCAGGGACATCACCGGATGGAGTCGCTCGTACAGCGCGGCAGCGAGTCGCTCGCGCTCCGTCGGCTCGCGTTTCGTGCAGCCGCGCAACGACAGGTCGACGAGCGTGTCCGCGGCGGCATCGACCGCGGCGGTCGCGGTGGTCGTCCTCACCGTCACGCGGTGAAGTCGACGACGACCTTCACGTCGTCGGGTCGCCGTTCGAGCGCGTCCTTCCACCGATCGAGCGGGACGCGCCGGGTGATCAGCCGTGCGAGCCAGTCGCGATCGGCTTTGGCGAGCGCGTCGGCGGCGGCCGCGTAGTGCGCGCGGTTGGCGTTGACCGAGCCGAACACCACGCCGTTGTCGAGCACGAGCTCACGGTTGATGGCACCGGCGTCGACGGCGATCGTGCGCCCACCGCTCGACACGCCCGTGAGGCAGACGACGGCGCCGGGCGCGGTGCACGTCATCGCGTCGAACACGAGCTGCCCGACGCCCGTGCACTCGACGACGATGTCGGCCTGGTCGCACGCGTCGGCGACGGTCGTCGAGTGGTAGGTGGCGCCGAGGTCGCGCACGAGGCCGGGCTTCGGCCCCTCGGTGACGCGGTCGAGCACGTGGACGTCGTAGCCGCGTTGCGTGCCGAGCAGCGCGGCGAGCAGGCCGATCGGACCGGCGCCGGTGACGAGCACGCGGTGCGGGTGCCACGTCGCCCGGTGGCCGATGCGCTCGATGTGGTCCCACGCCTTGGCGACCACGCTCGCCGGCTCGAGCAGCACACCGACGTCGCGCAGCGACGGGTCGAGCGCGACGACGAAGTCCTGCTCGACGCACCACTGCTCGGCGCCGTAGCCGTCGAGCTCCTTGATGCCGCGCTCGGTGTACCTGCCGTTGCGGCACATGTCCCACTCGCCGTCGGCGCACGGCGGGCACGGGACCGGGTCGGGCCGGCGCACGATGCCGACGACGAGTTCGCCGGCTCCGACGGACGCACCCGCCGGCGCGGACACGACCTCGCCGAGCGACTCGTGGCCCAGCACCAGCCGGTCGCGTCCCGGCGGCGCCCACCCGTACTTCCCGCCGACGATCTCGGCGTCGGTGCCGCACACACCCATCGCCCGCGCCCGCACGAGGACGTCGCCGTCACCCGACGGCTGGTCGAGCTCGGTCAGCTCCGCCGACCCCGAGACACCCGGCTGCACGGTGATCGCCCGAACCGTCACCGTCCCCGCCTACCCGCTCGGCCCCCTCCACCGAACTCGGCGTAGAAAGTTGCGCCCAGCGCAACGAACTACGCCGAGTTCGTCGAGTTCCGCCTGGCGGCGATGCGGCCGGCGGCGTCGCCGAGCGCGAGGAACAGCGTCGTGGCGTCGTCGACGAGCTGGTCGCGGGTGACCTCGATGCGGCCGTCGAGCCAGGCGACGAGCAGTTCGCTGAATCCGCCGACGAGGATCGCGGCGCCGACGCGCCCGATGTGCTCGCCGCGCGGCAGCGCGCCGTGCCGCGCGGCGGCGTCCTGCTCGACGACCTCGACGAGGGCGTGGCCGGTCTCGATGCGGCGGCGGTTGAGCGCCTCGTTCCCGAGCGCCTCGACGTACAGGATCCGCGCCCGGCGGCGGTCGTCGTCGACGAAGCGCACGATCGACTCGACGGCGGCGCGCGCCTGCGCGCGCGGCGTCGGCCTGGCCGCCGTCATCGCGCCCGTCACCTCCTCGCGGAGCTCGTCGACGACCCGGTCGTACACGGCGACGACGAGCTCGTCGAGGTCGTCGAAGCTCTCGTAGAAGTAGCGCGGGTTCAGCTGCGCGGTCGCGCACACCGCCCGCACCGTCGTCCCCGTCCACCCCTCGGTGCCGAGCAGGTCGAAGGCGGCGTCGACGAGCAACGACCGGCGCTCGGCGCGCCGGTCCTCCGGAGCGACACCGGCCCACCTCGAACGAGCGACTCGACTTGGCAACGCCCGTTACCATAATGTCCTCCGCCGTGACCTTCGAGCCGGAACGGGTCGTCGTCGTCGGGGGTGGCATCGGGGGCCTGGGCGCCGCACTCGCGCTCGCGCGCGACGGGCACCCCGTCACGCTCCTCGAGCGCGACCCACTCCCCGTCGCGCCCGACGCCGACAGCGCGTTCGCGGCCGAGCGCCGCGGCGCCCCGCAGGTGCACCAGACGCACGGCTTCCTCGCCCGCATCGTCGTGACGCTGCGCGAGCGCTTCCCCGACGTCCTGGACGACCTGCTCGCCGCCGGCTGCTTCACGATGCCCACGACGATGAGCCTCGGCGAGCCGCAGGCCGGCGACGAGGACCTCGCCGTCCTCATCGTCCGCCGCACGACCTTCGAGTGGGTCCTCCGCCAGGCGGCGCTGCGAGAGTCGGGCGTCGACGTCCGCACCGGCGCCGGCGTCGTCGGGCTCACCGGCACTGGCCGAACGGTGACGGGTGTGCGCCTCGACGACGGGACGACGCTCGACGCCGACGCCGTGGTCGTCGCCACCGGACGCCGCAGCGGGCTTCCGGTGTGGTTGCGCGACGACCTGGGGGTCGAGGTCCCGGAGACGATCCACGAGAGCGGCCTCATGTACCTGAGCCGCTGGTACCACCTGCCCGCCGGGTTCGAGATCGGCCTCGACCCGAAGCTCGGCGGCGACCTGCGGTTCGTGAAGTACCTCGCGGTGCCCGGCGACGGCGGCACGCTCAGCGTCACGCTCGCCATCCCCGCCGACGACGCCGAGCTGCGCCACACGCTGAGCGACCCCGACCGCTTCGAGCACGCGTGCCGGCTGCTGCCCGGGCCCGACCGCTTCTTCGGTGACGGCGCCGTCGCGACGACCGGACGGCTCGAGCCGATCGGTGGCGTCCGTCCGATGGGCGGTCTCGTCAACCGCATCCGCCGTTTCGTCGACACCGCGACCGGCGAGCCGACCGTGCTCGGCGTCCACGCCGTCGGCGATGCCCACACGTGCACGAACCCCCTGTACGGCCGCGGCTGCTCGCTGGCGCTGGCGCAGGCCGTCGCGCTCGCCGACGCGTTCCGATCGCACCCCGGCGACGCCCGCGCACGCGCCGTCGCGTACGAGACGTTCAACACGCGGCAGATCGAGCCGTGGTTCGACGTCTCCGTCCAGATGGACGCGGTCGGCGCCGACCCGACCGGTTTCGCCGGCGCGACGAGCGACGCGGCGAAGGGTCTCGCCGCCGTGCTGGTCGCCGCCCAGACGGACCCCGTCATCGGCAGGGCGATGGTGCGGTTCTGGAACCTCCTGGCCACGCCGGCGGACCTCATGGCCGACGCCGAGGTCGTCAGCCGCATCGCCGCGGTGATGGCGGATCCCGACGCCTATCCCGTCCCGCCACATGAGGGTCCGACGCGCGAGGAGCTGCTCGCCGCGATCGCGCCCGAGAAGGAGGAAGTGGCATGAGCAGCCGGCAGCGCACGGTCCACGTCAACGGCGTCGATCTGTTCCTCACCGAGGACGGCGACGACGGCGCCTTCCCCGTCGTCCTCGCCCACGGCTTCCCCGAGCTCGGCTACTCGTGGCGACACCAGCTGCCCGCGCTCGCCGCCGGCGGCTACCACGCCGTCGCGCCCGACCAGCGCGGCTACGGCCGGTCGTCGCGACCCGCGGAGCTCACCGACTACGACATCGTCCACCTCACCGGCGACCTCCTCGCGCTGCTCGACGACCTCGGCCACGAGCAGGCCGTGTTCGCCGGGCACGACTGGGGCTCGATGGTCGTGTGGAACCTCGCACTGATGGCACCCGAGCGCGTCGCCGGCGTCGTCGGCATGAGCGTGCCGTTCCTGCCCCGCCCGCCGATGCCACCGATCCAGATGCTGCGCGGGATCTTCAACGGCCAGTTCTTCTACATGGTGTACTTCCAGGACCCGGGTGTCGCCGACGCCGAGCTCGGCGGCGACGCCGAGCGCACGGCGCGGACGATGACGCGCATGCTGTGCAGCGTCCGGACCCCCGATGGCGGCGCCGACCCCGCCGACATGGCCGCGTTCTTCGCCGACGACGGACGCGGGTTCGTCGACCGCATGCCCGAGCCCGACGGGCTCCCCGAGTGGCTCACGCAAGAGGAGCTCGACCACTACATCGCCGAGTTCACCCGCACCGGCTTCACCGGCGGCATCAACTGGTATCGCAACATGGACCGCAACTGGTCGCTCACCGAGCAGCTCGCCGGCGCCAAGGTCGAGGTGCCGTCGCTCTTCGTCGGCGGCACGAACGACCCCGTCCTCGTGATGTCGCCGCCGTCGTCGATGGACGGCTGGCTCACCGACCACCGCGGCACGGTCCTCGTCGAGGGTGCGGGCCACTGGGTGCAGCAGGAGCGGCCCGACGTCGTGAACGACGCGCTGCTCACGTTCCTCGACTCGATCCGGAAAGGGAGTGCCTCGTCATGAGCCGACTGCGCTTCGGCCAGTTCTTCGCCCCGTTCCACCCCGTCGGGCAGAACCCGACGCTCGCGCTCCAGCGTGACCTCGAGCGCGTCGAGGCGCTCGACCGCCTCGGCTACGACGAGGTGTGGTTCGGCGAGCACCACTCGGGCGGCTACGAGATCATCGGCAGCCCCGAGTCGTTCATCGCCGCCGCCGCGCAGCGCACCGAGCGCATCAAGCTCGGCACGGGCGTCGTGTCACTGCCCTACCACCACCCGTGGATCGTCGCCGACCGCATGGTGTTCCTCGATCACCTCACGCGCGGCCGCGTCATCTTCGGCACCGGACCGGGCGCGCTGCCGACCGACGCGTACATGCTCGGCATCGACCCGGTCGACCAGCGGCGGATGATGGAGGAGTCGCTCGAGGCGATCCTCGCGCTGTTGCGCACCGACGAGCCCGTGTCGCGCGAGACCGACTGGTTCACGATGCGCGAGGCGCGCCTGCAGCTGCGGCCGTTCACCGACCCCCACTTCGAGGTCGCGGTCGCGGCGATGGTGTCACCGTCGGGGCCACGCCTCGCCGGCACGCACGGCGTGTCGCTGCTGTCGCTGTCGATGTCGGTGGCCGAGGGCTTCGCCGCCATCGGCCAGGCGTGGAACGTCGTCGAGGAGCAGGCGGCGAAAGCCGCGCCCGGCACACCCGCACCCGACCGCTCGACGTGGCGCGTGCTCGGTGCCATGCACCTCGCGCCGACCCGTGAACAGGCGATCGACGAGTGCACCTACGGCCTCGAGGACTTCGCCAACTACTTCGGTGGCGGCGCAGGGTTCGTGCCGCTGGCGCCGTCGCTCGACGGGACCAAGCCGACGGGCCGCAAGATGGTCGAGGCGTACGCCGAGTCCGGCAGCGTCGTGATCGGCACACCCGACGACGCGTGCGAGTACATCCAGCGCCTGCTCGACCAGTCGGGCGGGTTCGGCACGTTCCTGCTGATGGGCCACGACTGGGCCGATCCCGACGCCTCGCTGCGATCGGACCGGCTGTTCGCCCGTGAGGTGATCCCGCAGTTCACCGGCCAGCTCGCCGCCACCCGCCAGTCGCACGACTGGGCGACGTCGAAGCGCGCCGAACTGTTCGGGCGTGCGGGGCAGGCGATCCTCAACGCCATCACGTCGCACGTCGAGGAGAAGTCGGCGGCCGGCGCCGGCACCAACGGCGGGAACGCCTGATGCGGGCCGCGGTCCTGCGCAAGGGCGAGGTCGTCGTCCGCGACGACGCGCCCGATCCCGTTCCCGCGTTCGGGCAGATCCTCGCCGAGGTGAAGGCGTGCGGCATCTGCGGGTCCGACCTGCACTTCGTCCAGCACGGGGCGACGATGCTGTCGCTCGGCGAGGAGATGGAGGGCGTTCCCGACATGGGGCGGCCGGCGGTCGACCTCGACCGTGACATCTTCATGGGCCACGAGTTCTCCGCCGAGGTGCTCGAGGTCGGACCGGACACCATCGGTCCGGAGCCGGGGACGCTCGTCACGTCCGTGCCGATCATGCTGACCGCGACCGGCGTGGCCGACATCGTGTACTCGAACGACCTGCCCGCCGGCTACAGCGAGCGCATCCTGCTGTCGGCGCCGCTCGTGCTCGAGGTGCCGAACGGGCTGGACGCGCGGCACGCGGCGCTCACCGAGCCGATGGCCGTCGGGCTCCACGCGGTGAACCGCTCGGCGATCACGGCGGGCGAGGGCGCGCTCGTCCTGGGATGCGGCCCGGTCGGGCTGGCGGTCATCGCCGCGCTGAAGCTGCGCGACATCGAGCCGATCGTCGCCGCCGACTTCTCCCCCGCTCGCCGCGCGCTGGCATCGACGATGGGCGCGCACGAGGTCGTCGACCCTCGCGAGGAGCCGGCGTTCGACGCCTGGCGGCGCGTCGGCGGCGCGCGACAGCTCGTGGCGTTCGAGGCGATCGGCGTGCCGGGCATCCTCGACGACGTGTTGCGGACCGCGCCGCCGCGCACCCGTGTCACGGTCGTCGGCGTGTGCATGCAGAAGGACCCGATCACGCCGTTCTGGGGCATCACCAAGGAGATGTCGCTGACGTTCTGCTTCGGGTACGACCCGATGGAGTTCGCGTCGACGCTGCGGTCGATCGCCGAGGGCGAGATCGACGTGTCGCCGATGATCACCGGCGAGGTGCCGATCGACGGCGTGCCCGGCGCGTTCGCCGAGCTCGCCAACCCCGAGCGCCACTGCAAGATCCTCGTGTGCCCGTCGTGAGCGCGATGACCCCCGCCCGTGCGCTGGGCGCGGCGATCGAGGCGTTCGCCGCCCAGGTGTACTTCGCCCCCGAGTGCCACGCCGAGTACGAGGCGCTCGGCTTCGGGCCGAGCCCGGGCACGACGTCCGGCGGGGTCGCGGTGCCCGACGGGCCGGCGTACTTCTGCAGCCGCGGGTCGTCGATGGGACAGGTCCCGGGTGAACTGATCGCGTCGGCGTTCGCCGTGTTCAACCCGGCGGGCGTCGTGCCCGCCGTGACCCACGGGTGGACGCTGACCGACGCGTCGACCATCTCGGCGGCGCGGACGCGCGGTGCGATCGCGCAGTTGACGCGTCTGCTCGGTGAGTCGCCCGACGGGCTCGGCAAGGCGACGGCGCTGCTGTCGCGCGCGGTCGAGCCGCTGCGGCCGGAAGGGCGCCCCCTCTACTCGGGCCTCCTCTCGCTCGGCCTGCCCGGCTCGCCGCTCGGTGACGCGTGGCGTCTCGCCGACCTGCTCCGCGAGTACCGCGGCGACGCTCACACCGCGGCGTGGACGTCGGCGGGGTTCGACGCGTGCGAGATCGGTCTGCTCACCGAGCTGTACTGGGGACTTCCCATGCGGTCGTACGTCCGCACGCGGGCGTGGTCGAACGACGACCTCGATGCCGCCGAGGACCGGCTGCGGTCGCGCGCGCTGCTCGACGGCGACGCGATGTCGCCCGCCGGCCGGTCGGCACGCGAAGCCGTCGAGGTCGCAACAGACCTGCAGTGCCAGCCGATCGTCGACGCGCTCGGGTCGTCGGACCTCGACGAGCTCGTCTCCATCGTCGGTGGCTGGAGCGCGACGATCCGCGACGGTCGCGGCTACCTGCCGTCGGGCCCACACGAGCTGGCCGGCGGCCGGCGTCGCCCGTCGTGAGCGACGCGACGATCGTCCCCGGACGGTTCGACGGCGTCGTCGCGCTCGTGTCCGGCGCGGCGCGCCCGCGCGGCATCGGCCGAACGACCGCGTTGCGGCTCGCGGCCGAGGGCGCCGACGTCGCCTGCCTCGACATCGCCCGCCCCTACGACGACGCGCCGGCGCACGGCGTGGCGTCGTCCGACGACCTCGACGGCGTCGTCGCCGAGATCGAGGCGCTCGGGCGGCGGGCGGTCGCGGTGCGCGCCGACGTGTCGTCCGCCGACGAGGTCGAGGCGGCGGTCGCGGCGGCGACGGACGCGCTCGGCACGATCACGGCGGTGGCGAACGTCGCCGGCGGCAGCGGCCCCGGCTTCGGCCTCGGACCGCTGCTGATGGTGCCCGACAGCGAGTTCCGCCGGGTGCTCGACGTCAACGTCGTGGGCACGTGGCTCGTGTCGAAGGCGTGCGCGCAGCGAATGGTGGACGCACGCGTCGGCGGGCGCATCTGCAACGTGTCGAGCCAGGCGGGCAAGCGTGCCTTCCCGATGCTCGGCGCGTACTGCGCGGCCAAGGCCGGGATCATCCTGCTGACGCAGTGCCTGGCGACCGAGCTCGGCCCGTCGGGCATCTCGGTCAACGCCGTGTGCCCCGGCACGGTCGACACCGACCTCGTCAACCCGAACGGGATGTTCGAGCAGCTGCTCGGCGGCGAGGCGGGCGTGCAGGCGTACCTCGAGCGGGAGATCCCGCTGCGGCGGCTGCAGTCGGCGGACGAGATCGCCGCGTCGATCTGCTGGCTGCTCTCGTCCGACGCCGCCGCGGTGACGGGCGAGGCCGTGAACGTCAGCGCCGGCCAGACGATGGTCTGACCGGCGCGGAGGTCCGAAGATCGTTTTGGTACCTACAGCGGGGCCGATCCGGCCCCGCTGTAGGTACCAGAAGCCAGGGCGCGGATCAGACCCGGCCGTAGCCGTGCGACGTGCCGCGACCGCGCACGGCACGCCAGATCAGCAGCGCGATGACGGCGCCGACGATCGAGCCGATGATGCCCGACGCCTGGAACGCACCCTGGTCGAGGTCCTTGCCGAACAGCGCCCAGCCGAGGAACCCGCCGATGAAACTGCCGACGATGCCGAGCAGCAGGGTCTCGCCCACCGACATCGGGTCGGCGCCGGGCACGAGCGCCCGGGCGAGGAAGCCGGCGATGATGCCGACGATCAAGAGGCCGATCAGGAATCCGATCACGTTGATGCTCCTTGTGTGGGACGACGATGTGGTGACGGCGTTCCCCTCGTCCCCGGACGGGAAACCCGCGACGCGGGATGGCGCAAACCGCCCCGGGGCAGTTGACCGGCATGGAGAGCCACTCGCACTTCAAGAGGTGGGGAGCCGCCTACCTGCTCCTCGCGCTGTTCCTCGCGTCATGGGGCGCGCACTTCGTGTCGCAGATGATCGAGGTCGGCAACGAGGCACGGGCCCACGGCCAGGCGTTCTCGATGTCGGACTTCTGGCCGCAGTTCCTCTCGTCGACCTTCGAGAACTGGCAGAGCGAGTGGCTGCAGCTGCTCGTCCAGGCCGTCGTCCTCCTCGGCATGAAGCACGTGCTGTTCAAGGCCGACGCCCTCGACATGGAGCAGGTGCAGCTCGACCTCGCCGAGATCAAGGACCACCTCGGAATCCCGCCGCGTGACTCGGTGACGCAGAGCGAGCTCGACGACCTCAACCAGATCCGGTCGTCGTCCTCCTGACGACGACGTCGAACTTCTCGCGGGCCGTGTCACCGGCGGCCCTGGCGAGCTGCGTCGCGGTCGACGGGAGCATGCGGAGGAAGCTCGG
>DASSOZ010000203.1:0-58207 GCA_035700105.1 Acidimicrobiales bacterium | reverse complement strand
CTCTACGCCGCGGTCGCCGACGAGGAGGCCGGCGGCCGCTACGGCGCCGAGTACCTCGTGCGCGAACACCCGGACGCCGTGCGGTGCGACTACCTCGTCACCGAGTCCGGCGGGTTCCCGTTGCCCTCGCCGACGGGGCTGCGGCTGCCGTACCTCGCCGACGAGAAGGGCCCGCTGTGGGCGACGATGACCGTGCGCGGCACTGCCGGTCACGGCTCGATGCCGTTCCGCACGGACAACGCGCTCGTCAAGGCGGACGACGCCGTGCGCCGGCTGGGCGAGTACCGCTCGCGGACGCGCATCGACGACGCGTGGCGCGGGTTCGTCGAGGGGCTCGGCATCCCGGCCGAGCTCGCCGCTCCGCTGCTGGAGGAGGACGGGTTCGCCGAGGCCATCGAGATGCTGCCGCTGGGCGTCTCGAAGATGGCGTATTCGTGCACGCACACGACGATCACACCGACGGTCCTGACGACGGGGCACAACACGAACGTCATCCCCGACGAGGTGACGATCAAGCTCGACGTTCGCGTGCTCCCGGGTGACGGGCCGGACGAGGTGCGGGCGATGATCGACGACGCGCTCGGCGACCTCGCCGCCGGTGACTCGATCGAGTTGAGCTTCCCCCACCCGGAGGACGTCGCGACGACGTCGCCGCAGTCGTCGCCGCTCGTCGACAGCTTGCAGCGTACGGCGTCGGCCTTCTACCCCGGCGCCACGCTGCTGCCGATGCGGATGGTCGGCACGACCGACGCCCGCCACTTCCGCCGCCGCCTCGGCACCGCCGCCTACGGGTTCGGCTTGTTCAGCCAGGAGCTCGGGCTGGACGACATCGCGACGATGGCCCACGGCGACAACGAGCGCGTCGACGTCGAGTCGCTCGAGATGTGCACGGACTTCTGGGAGGCGCTGGCCCGCGACTTCGTGGGCTGAGCGCTGCCGTCAGTCGGCGGCGGCGGTCAGGTAGGCGCGGCGGACATCCTCGAACCCGGCGCGCACCTCGTCAGCGGTGCCCGTGACGACCACCTCGCCGCGGCGCAGCACGATCACGCGGTCGGCGATGTCCAGGACCTGCCGAGCGTGCTGTTCGACGACGACCACGGCGACCCCGTCGTCGGCCGCCTGGCGAAGCACCACGAGGAGTCGCTGCACGATCAGCGGCGCGAGCCCGAGCGACAGCTCGTCGGCGAGGATGAGCGACGGACGGCGGGCCAGCGCGCGGGCGAGCGTGAGCATCTGCTGCTCGCCGCCGGAGACGAGGCCGGCGGGGCGGCCCAGCAACGGCTCGAGCTCGGGGAACAGTGCGAGCGCGTCGGCGACGTCCACGCCCGCGAGCCGCAGGTTGTCGCCGACCGACAGCGACCGGATCACCGACCGTTCCTCCGGCACGAGCGCGGTGCCGGCGCGGGCGCGGCGGTGGAGCGGGTGGTTCGTGCGCGTGCCGCGCCACCGCAGCTCGCCGTGCAGCGGCGCGAGCTCGCCGGCGAGCGTCAGCAGCGTCGTCGACTTGCCGGCGCCGTTCGCACCGAGCACGGCGAGGACCTCGCCGCCGTGGATGTCGAGGTCGAGGTCGCGCACCGCCGCGAGGTCGCCGTACCCGGCGGACACGCCCCGCGCCTCGACGAGCGGTCCCGCGGTGACCGGACCGGGGGACCTCCCACGGGTCGAGCCGGTCGCGCCGGTCGGGCGTCCGTCCTCCTCGCCCAGGTAGGCGGCGATGACCGCGGCGTCGGCGCGGATCTCGTCCGGTGACCCCTCGGCGATGAGCCGGCCGAAGTCGAGGACGGCGACGCGGTCGCACGTGGCGAGGACGAGTGACACGTCGTGCTCGACGAGGAGCACGGCGATGCCCCACTCGTGCGCGAGCCGGCGCACGAGCCGGCCCAGCTCGGCGCTGTCGCTCTCGCCGAGCCCGGCGGCGGGCTCGTCGAGCAGCAGCACGGCGGGCTCGGCGGCGACGGCTCGGGCGATGGCGACGAGCCGGCGCCGGCCGTAGGGGAGGTCCTCGGGCCGGCGGTCGAGATCGTCCTCGAGCCCGAACTCGCGCACGACCGCGGTCGCCGCCGCGCCGAGGCGCGCCCGGCCGGGCCGCACGAGGTCGGTGAGGTAGGCGAGCGGGTCGCGGCGGTCGCACGCGGTGCGCAGGTTCTCGCGCACGGTCATGCTCTCGAACAGCTCGAGGCTCTGGAACGAGCGGCCGACGCCGTGCACGGCGCGCCGGCGCGCCGACCAGCGCGTGATCGGCTCACCGTCGAGCAGCACCGTGCCCGACGCCGGCCGTACGAACCCGGTGAGCGCGTCGATGAACGTCGTCTTCCCCGCGCCGTTCGGGCCGATCAGCCCGAGCACCTCACCCGGACGGGCCGAGAGCGACACGCCGTCGACGGCGGTGACGACCCCGAAGTGGACCGAGACGTCGCGCGCCTCGAGTGTCCGCCCGGCGACGTGCGGCGCGTCGTCGTCGGCGAGCGCCTCTTCGTCGCGCCGCCGCAGCCATGGGACGACACGCGCGACGTCGAGGCTGGCGAGCCCGTTCGGCAGCCGCATGAGGATGACGACGACGAGCGCGCCCAACAGCAGTTGCACGAGCGAGGCGCTGTCGAGCAGGGAGCCGGACAGCGTCGCCACCAGCGCGCCTGGTGCGAGCGCGGCGCCGAGCAGCGCGCCGACGACGAAGCCGACACCGCCGATGACGCCGTACACGATCACGAGGATCGACTCGAAGACGGAGAACGTCGGATAGAAGACGACGCTCGGGCGGTGGTAGCCGATGAGCACGCCGCCGACGGCGGCGATCGCCGCGGACAGTGCGAACGCGTACAGCTTCACGCCGATCACGTCGATGCCGAGCGCGGCGGCGGCGCGCTCGTTCGTGCGCACCGCGACGAGGCGCCGGCCGGCGCGGCCGCGGCGGAGGTTGGCGACGACGAGCGCGACCACGACGAAGCAGGCGAACGTCAGCACGGCGTACCGCTCGGGGTGGCGGGTTGCGTCGAAGTCGGCACCGAACAGCCGCACCGATCCGATCTGCGTGCCGGTGATGCCACCCGTGCGCTTCGAGTTGTTGAGCACGAGGCTCTCGACGACGAGCGACAGGCCCAGCGTCGCGACAGCGAGGTTGACGCCTCGCGTCCGCAGCGCGGGGAGGCCGACGGCGACGCCGACCGGGATCGTCCCGAGGATGGCGACGACCGCGGCGAGCTCGAACGGCATGTCGTAGTTGGCGATGAGGCGCGTCGCGATCCACGCGCCGGTGCCGGCGAGCGCGAACTGGGCGAGCGACAGCTGGCCGGCGTACCCGGTCACCACGGTCAGCGACAGCACGATGATGCCGATCGACGCGGTCGTGATCGACGCCTCGAGGATGTTCGTCGGCGGACCCACGGCGAGGAAGACGATCGCCGCGGCCACGAGCGGGCCGACGACGGCCGGGCGCACGCGTCCGTCGCCGACCGCCGGCGGACGTTCGATGGTCTCGCTGCGCAGTGGGAGCGCCCGTCCGCGTACGACGAGCACGAGGATGATGACGAGGAAGGGGACGGCGCGACCCCATCCCGCGAGCGCGGTCGGGTCCGACACCTTCGTCTGCAGGAACGCCACCTCGGACTCGAGGATCCCGATCGCGAGGCCCCCTGCGAGCGTCAGCCCGAACGACCGGAAGCCGCCGACCAGCGCGGCCGCGACGCCCGGCACGACGAGCAGCGTCAGGTTCTGCACCTGGAGGCCGGTGACGTTGACGATGAGGATCGCTGCCGCCACGGCGAGCGTGGTGCCGACCGCCCAGTTGACCGTCGCGATGACGTCGGGCGAGATCCCGAGCGTCGCCGTCGCTCTCCGGCTCTCGGCGACCGCGGTCGTCGCCAGCCCGAAGCGGGTCCACCGGTACACGGCGAACAAGACGACCGTCAGGCAGACGGCGATCCCGAACAGCAGCAGGCGGTCCTTGCCGACGATGGCGTCGGGGAGCACCTCGACGGGCGTCGTCGGGAGCACCTTGGCGACGATGCGCGGGCGGTCACCCCACCGCTCGAGTCCGAGGCCGAGGAGGAACGTGAGAAGCCCGAGCGTCGCGATCAGTCGCGACAGCGCCGGCGCCCGCCGCAGCGGCCGCATGACGAGCAGGTGCGTCGCCGCGCCGATCGCCGCACCGAGGAGCAGAGCGAGCACGAACGCGACCGGCGTCGACATCCCGTCGGCGCGCCACAGGTAGAAGCAGAACGCGCCCACCATGCCGATGGCGCCATGGGCGAAGTTGAGGACGCCCGACCCTCGGTAGACGAGCACCATGCCCTGGGCGGCGAGTGCGTAGACCGCGCCCGCGCCGATGCCCAGCAGCGCGAATCGGATCACGCCCACGGCTCAGCCCGCACCCGAGGTTCGGGGGCGGTGGTCAACGCGCCCCCTCTCAGCAGGGAGCGCCGGTGAACATGTCGATGAACCCGTCGCCGAGGTTCTTGAAGTTGCCCTTGGCGTCGAGCTGCTCGTAGCGACCGCACGAGTTGAACACGCGGGGGACACCGCCCACGCCGCCCTTGGTGAACTGCAGCGGCGGGAGCAGGCCCACGTCGATGTTCTGTGCCTTCGGGAGCGCGTCGTAGAGCGCCGCGGCGGTCGCCTCGGGCGCGCCCTCGAGCACCTTCGCAACGACCATCACCGCGGCGTAGGAGTTCGTGCGGAAGCCCGAGAAGGTCTTGAACCCGGCCGCCTCCATGTCCTTCGTGTACGCCTTCCACGCGGTCGGGCTCGACTGCTCGTTGTGGAAGAACGCGGTCACGAGGATGCCCTCCGCCTGGTCGCCGAGCGCCTTGACCACCGCGTCGAACTCGGTCGTCGTCGCCGAGATCTTCACGTTCGGGTTCGTCTGGCGGAGCTGGATGATGAAGTTCGTCGCGTCCTGACCGCTGAGGCCGACGAGCACGCCGTCGGTGCCACCCTCGAGCGCGGACGCCACGTACGTCGCCATGTCGGGCGCGCCGACGGGGATGGACACGTCCTTGTTGATCGTCTGGTTGCTGCGCTTGAGGCTGGCGCCGGCGAACACGCCGATCGCCGATGCCGCGGCGAGATCGATGCGGGCGATGCTGATCTTCTTCGCGCCCTGCTTCACGAGGACGTCGGCGAGACCGGCTGACGCCGTGACGATGCCGCCATAGATGGGGAACGAGTCGGCGCTCGTGAAGTCCGCGGCCGACGCGGGCACGTTCCCGACGACCGGGATCTTCGCCTGCTCGAGGATCGGGAAGTACTGCCCGGCGTTCGCGCTCACCGGCCCGACGACGGCGACGACGCCCTCGGAGACCGCCTTGCGCCCGCACTCCGCCGCCTTGTTCGCGTCGTTGCCGGCGTCGCACTCGAGGATCTCGACGGGGCCGCCCTTGACGCCACCGCGCGCGTTCAGGCCGGCTGCCGCGCCCTTGGCGCCCTCCGGCACCTCGGGCGTCGCGACGGCGCCCGTGCCCTCGTAGATGACCATGATCTTGACCGGGGTGCCCGTCAGCTTCACGGTCGTCTCGGTGGAGGACTTCGCGGTGGTGTCCGTCGACGACGCGGTGTCGTCGTCGTCACCGCATCCCGCCGCGAACAGTGCGCCCACGAGGACGAGTGCGGTGGTGCGGAGCAGGAAGCGGCGCGTCATCGAATGCTCTCCCCCGTCGGGCTGCCGTTGCGCGCCGATGCTAGGGACTGTTCACGCAAAGTCAAGGCGACCCCGCCGCGAATGGCGGTGCCAATCGCCACTTTCCCGGCAAACGGGCGTGAGACATCCGCCGGCGAGCGCGTGACGGTGGCCAAATGAGAACGTAGGTTCACATCGTGCGAACGCGGCCCAAGCGGTGGGGACCGTCGGGCACGGGCCCCGCGATGGTGCTCGTGTCGGTCAACTTCCTCGACGGGATGGAGGCCAACCTCATCCCCGGTGTCCTTCCTCTCCTGCAGGACCACTGGGGCTTCGGGGACACGGCGGCGGGCGCGATCCCCACCGCGATGGCCATCGGCGGGCTGCTCGTGACGTTGCCCGCGGGCTACGTCGCCGACCGGTACAACCGCACGCGCGTGCTCGCGCTCGTCGTCGCGTCGTGGTCGCTGTTCAGCGTCGCGTCCGGGCTCGCGTTCGCGTTCTGGGCCTTCTTCCTCGTCCGCGTGATCCTCGGCACCGCCGCGCACATCGACAACCCGGCGTCGTCGAGCCTCATCACCGACTTCTATCCCGCGTCGTCGCGCGCGCGGGTGTTCGCGCTGCAGCGCGCCGCCTGGTACATCGGCATCTCCATCGGCGTCGCGCTCGCCGGTGTGCTCGGCGACGCGTTCGGGTGGCGGGCGCCGTTCTTCGTCATGGTCGTGCCCGGCCTCGTCGTCGCGTACCTGCTGTGGCGGTTGCGCGAGCCCGAGCGCGGTGCGCTCGAACCTCCGTCGGACCCGGTCGAGGTCGTGACGACGGGGACGCGGCGCGCCGACGTGGTGGCGGACGTGCGGGCGCTGCTCGCGATACCCACCCTGCGGTACATCTTCGTGGGCGTCGCGGTCGCGTTCGCCGGCTTCAACGGGCTCGGGTACTGGCTGCCGAGCTTCTGGGAGCGCTCGTACGACCTGAGCGAGGGTGCGGCCGCCGCACTGACGGGCGCGCTCGCGCTGGTCGCCACGGTGACCGGCTCGTGGATCGGCGGCGTCCTCGGCGACAGGTGGCAGCAGGATCGACCGACGGGGCGTGTCGACCTCGCCGGCCGCTCGTTGCTGCTCGGCGGCGCGGTCCTGGTGGTGGCGATCCTGGCGCCCCCGCTCGCGCTGCAGTTCCCGCTGCTGCTGATCGCCGCCGTGCTGCTCGTGTCGGGGATGCCGAGCTACGCCGCCGCCGTCGCCGACGTCCTCCCGGTGCGCCGACGGGGGATCGGCTTCGCGCTGTTCACCTTCCTCGTGACGCTGAGCACCGCGCTCGGCCCGCTGCTCGTCGGCATCGTCTCGGACATCGCCGGGTCCCTGCGCGGCGCGCTGGTCGTCGGCGCCCTGCCGTGCATCCCCGGCGCGCTCGTCCTGCTGCGCGCTCGCGCCACGGTCGAGGCCGACACGGTTCTCGTCACGCCAGGGGCGACACCGTCGCCGGAGGCGTGACGAGAAGCCTCGGGGACTTCAGCTGCGCGGCACCTTCGACCAGGGAAGGTCCTTGTCGACGCGCGGCTCGCCGGGGAGGCCGAGGACACGCTCGCCGAGCACGTTCTTGCCGATCGCGGACGTCCCGCCGCCGATGGTCCCGCCGAGGGAGGTGAGCCACGCCTTCACCACGTCGGAGGTCTCGGCCTCGCCGAGCGACGAGCCGCCCATCAGCGACGGCCGGATCATCTCGTAGTTCGAGATCAGCAGGCCGTCGTCCCCGAGCAGGTCGACGCACAGCTCCCACGCGCGGTGCGTCGCCCACGTGTACGCGAGCTTGATCACGGACCCCTCCGGCCCCGGCGTGCCCCGCTCGCGCATCTGCTGGGCGCGCAGTGTCGTGAGCCGCACGAGCTCGTTCTCGATCCACGACGACGCCAGCTCGTCGCGGGCGGCGTCGTCGCCGGATGCGCGGTCGCGCAGCAGCGAGACCGCGTGCGCGATCGGTCCCGAACCTCGCGGTGCCTTCGCGAGATGGCCGAACGCGACGCGCTCGTTCATCAGTGTCGTGAGCGCGACCCGCCAGCCGGCGCCGACCGGACCGACTCGCAGCGAGTCGGGCGTGCGCGCGTCGGTGAGGTACACCTCGTTGAACTCGGCCTCGCCGTTGATCTGGCGCAGCGGGCGGACCTCGATGCCCGGCTGGCGCATGTCGATGAGGAAGTACGTGAGGCCCTCGTGCTTCACGGCATCGGGATCGGTGCGGGCGAGGATCATCGCCCAGTCGGCGACGTGGGCGAGCGTGGTCCACACCTTCTGCCCGTTGAACACCCACTCGTCGCCGTCGCGTTCGGCGCGCGTCGAGAGCGCGGCGAGGTCGGACCCCGCGCCGGGTTCGGAGAAGAGCTGGCACCAGATCTCGTCGCACGCGAAGCCCGGGCGCAGGAACCGCGCCTGCTGCTCGTCGGAGCCCATCGCGACGATCGTGGGGCCGGCCATGCCGAGCAGCATGAAGTTGACGTTGACGTTGCTCGGCGCGCCGGCGGCGGCGAGCCGCTCGTCGACGTGCTCCTGGAGCTTGGGGTCGAGGCCGAGCCCGCCCTTGCCCTCGGGGAACTGCACCCACGCCAGGCCGAGGTCGAACTGCGCCGCCCAGAACGCGTGCGGGTCGGTCGTCGCCGGTGGGTGCTCGTCGAGGAGCCGGTCGATGAGCGGGTCGATCATCGGAACCGTCACCGTCAGCTCCTCGGGACCTGCGACCACGGCAGGTCCCTGTCGGTGCGGACGTCGCCCGGGAGCCCGAGCACGCGTTCGCCGAGGATGTTGCGCATGATCTCGGACGTACCTCCCTCGATCGTGTTGGCACGCGATCGCAGGAAGGCCTTCGTCACCTCGTCGGGTGACGTCAGCGCGATCGCGTTCGGTCGCGTCATCTCGTAGTCGGCGACGAGCAGTGCCGCCGCGCCGGCGAGGTCGACGCACAGGTCGTTGAGGCGCTGCGAGAGCTCGGTTGCCGCCAGCTTGCCGACCGACTCCTCCGGTCCCGGCGTCCCCGCCGAGCGCCGCTGCTGTGCCCGGACGTTGGTGAGCCGCACGACCTCGGCGTCGATCCACATCCGGGCGACGCGGTCGTCGAGCGCGGCATCGGTCGAGTGCGCCCGGCGCGCCTGCCAGAGGTCGACGGCGCGCCCGATCGGACCGGACCCGCGCGGCGCCGCGCCCGCGGCCCCGATCGCGTTGCGCTCGTTCATCAGCGTCGCGATGGCGACACGCCACCCGTCGCCGACGTCGCCCAGCCGGTCGCGATCCGGGATGCGGGCGTCGGTGAAGTACACCTCGTTGAACTCGGCGTCGCCGGTCAGCTGGCGCAGCGGTCGGACCTCGACGCCGGGCGCGTGCATGTCGACGATGAAGTACGTCAGGCCCTTGTGCTTCAGTGCCTCGGGGTCGGTCCTGGCGAGCAGCAGGCCCCACCGCGAGACGTGCGCCAGCGTCGTCCACACCTTCTGGCCGTTCACGACCCACTCGTCGCCGTCACGCACGGCCCGCGTCGCCAGCGCGGCGACGTCGGATCCCGCGCCGGGCTCGCTGAACATCTGGCACCACACGTCGTCGCACGTCCAGATGTTCCGGAGGAAGCGGCGCTTGTGGGCGTCGCTGCCGAACGCCTGGATGACCGGGCCGGCCATGCCGACGCCGATGCCGTTGAACGCGAAGTTGTCGGGCGCGCCGGCTTCGTCGAGCGTCTGGTTCACCAGGTCCTGCAGGCCGGGCGAGACGCCGAGGCCGCCCTGGCCCTCGGGGAAGTGGACCCACGCGAGCCCGAGGTCGAACTGCGCGGCCCAGAAGTCGCGTGCCGACAGCTGCTCGGGCGGGTGGTCGCGCAGCAGCCCGGCGACCAGCGACTCGACCAGCCCCCTTTCGCTCATGCCACCCGCGACCATAGTGTGAACGGTCGTTTGCAGAAAGGTTCGGGTGGGGGACGACCGATGGCGACAACGCAGGCAGCGAGCTTCACGCAGGCGTCGACCGGTACGAGCGCCAGGTCGCGCATCCACGCCCGGGTGCGCGAGCTCGGCCTCGAGCGCAACGTCGCCGAGCTCGAGTCCGTGGGCTACACGGTGATCGAGGGTGCGGCGCCGCTCGACCTGTTCGATCGGATCCGCGATGCCGTCGTCGCGGTGACCGAGGAGGTGGACGCCCGCTGCCCCGAGCGCGTGTGCTTCGGGCCCGGGACGTCGATGGTCTACCGGCTGCTCGCCGAGCGCGACGTCTTCGCCGAGGCGGTGCTCGTCGACACGCTGACGGCGGTGATGACGTACCTACTCGGTGACGGCTATTGCGCGCAGGTCACGACCGGCAGCGTGTTGCGCCCGGGATCGCAGCCGGGTCCGCTCCACTCGGACAACCAGTTCTTCCCCGACCCGTTCCCGCCGCAGGTCCACATGGCGACCGCGATCTGGTGCTGCGACGACTTCACCGAGGCGAACGGCTCGACGCACGTCGTTCCCGGGAGCAACCGGCGCTACCGGCACCCGCGACCGGGCGAGGCGCTCGACGAGGTCGTGCCGGTCGTGGCGCCGAGGGGATCGATCGTCGTGTGGTCGGGCCACACGTGGCACCGCAGCGGCGGGCGTACGGCGCCGGGCGAGCGCGTCGCGCTGCACACGGCGTTCTCGCGTCCGCACATCCGCCCGTTCGAGGCCTACTCCGACGCCGAGATCGCGCACCTCGTCGAGCTCGACCCGCGGTTCGCGCGGCTGACGGGCAGCGATCTCCCGTACCACTACCGCGGCGACACGCCCGACCCGGCGAAGCTCCTCGGGCTGGCGATGACGACGCAGGCCCAGGGCTGAGCACCGCGCTACGCGGTCCCGAGGTACTCGTGGGCGAGCGCGTGGACGTCGGCGTCCGCCGCCGGCCCGTGCCAGACGACGCGCCCCTTCTGCAGCACGACGGCGTGGTCGGCCACGTCGAGCGCGCGCGTCACGTACTGCTCGACCAGGACGATCGAGATGCCCTCTTCGCGGAAACGGCGGATCGTGGCGAACACCTCGTCGACGACGCGCGGGGCGAGCCCGAGCGACGGTTCGTCCAGCAGGAGCACGAGTGGGCGGGCGCTGAACGCGCGGGCGAGCGCGAGCATCTGCTGCTCGCCCCCCGACAGCGTCCCGGCGAGCTGCGCGGCGCGCTCGGTGAGGCGCGGGAACAGCTCCGACGCGGCAGCGCGCGCGCCGGTGAACGCCCGCTCGGGCGCGGCGGTCGCCAGGCGCAGGTTGTCCGCGACCGAGAGGTTGGGGAACACGCCTCGCCGCTCGGGGACGAGGTACATCCCGCACCGCGCCAGCTCGGCCGGGTCGCGACCGTCGATGCGGCGCCCGAGCAGGCTCACCGTGCCACCCGTCGGGCGTAGGAACCCCGCGATCGTTCGCAGCAGCGTGGACTTCCCCGCGCCGTTCGGCCCGAGCAGCGCGACGACCTCGCCGCCGGCGAGCGCGAGGTCGACGCCGTGGAGGACGTCCCCGGCGCCGTAGCCTCCGCGCACCCCGCGCACGTCGAGCAGCGCGTCGGGCGCCGTGAGGTCAGCCGGCATCGACCGTCCCGAGATACGCGTCGCGGACGCGATCGAGCGTGGCGACCTCATCGGCGGGACCGCTGGCGATGAGGCGACCGAAGTCGAGCACGTGGAGCCACGTGCACAGCTCGAACACCATCGACAGGTCGTGCTCGACGAGCAGGATGCCGAAGCCCCAGCGTCGAGCGGCGTCGCGCGCCGCGGAGGTGAGCGCCGCGGTCTCGACCGCGTCGAGGCCCGACGACGGCTCGTCGAGGAGGACGACTGCGGGCCGGGCGCACACGGCACGAGCGAACTCGACGATGCGCGCCTGTCCGGTCGGGAGCTCGCCGACCGGGCGATCGGCGTCGTCGGAGAGCCCGACGAGCGCGAGCACCTCGTCGACGAGCCCGCCGTCCTGGTGACGGCGCCGGGCCAGCAGCCGCCACGGTCGTTCGGCAAGCGCCGCGGCCTCGGTCGCGTAGAGGAGGTTCTCGCGCACCGTCATCGACCCGAACACCTCGAGTCGCTGGAACGTCCGGGCGATGCCGGCGCGGGCGCGTCGCTCCGGCCGCCAGTCGCTCACGTCGGCACCCTCGATGCGAACGGTGCCGCCGGCGGGGGCGACGGTGCCGGCCAGCGCGTTGAACAGCGTCGACTTCCCGGCGCCGTTCGGTCCGATGACACCGACGAGATCGCCCCGGTCGACGGCGACCGACACCGAGTCGACCGCGGTGAGCCCACCGAACCGGACGGTCACATCGTCGGCTGACAGGAACGGTGCGGTCACGACGGTCCGACCGCCGCGAGGGCGTCGCCGTCGGCGCGGGGCGCGACGGCGACGAGGCGGCCGGGGAGCCGCTCGGCGACCCACCCGACGAGCCCGCCCGGGCGGCTGGCGAGCACGAGGGCGGCCACGCCGAACGCGGGCGTGAGCCACGGCGATGCCGGACCGCCCGACGACGCCAGGTCGGGGACGAAGTAGAAGAGAAGCGCGGCGACGACCGCGCCGTACGGGTGCTCGACGCCGCCGACGACGGTGATCGTCAACCACAGGAGCGACGTGAACGTGTTGAAGAACGCGCCGCTCGCCGCTTGGAGCAACCCGGCGTAGAGGCCGCCGGCGACACCGGCAATGAACGCCGACACCGAGAAGACGGCGACGCGGGGCCACAGCGCGCGCATCCCGAGCGACGTGGCCGCCTGCGGGCTGTCGCGCAGCGCCACCAGCGACCGTCCGAGGCCGGTGCGGCGCATCGCGCCGACGAGCGCGACGAGTCCCACGAGCACGAGGATCACGAACGCGACGTAGAGCCGGTCGGACTCGAGCACGCTCGGCCGTCCGCCGCGCAGTCCGTCGCCGGCGCCCGAGAACCACGTCCACGTCGAGAACAGGAGCCCGTCGATGAGCTGGCCGACGGCGAACGTCGCCAGCGCGAGGAAGAGCCCCGAGAGCCGGAGTGCCGGCACGGCGATGGCGATGCCGAGGGGGATGACGGCGAGCCCCGCGGCGGGAAGCGCGAGCCAGAACGGGACGCCGGCGCCGGTGAGGTGGATGTAGGCGAACGCGCCGACGCCGGCGAGGCCGGCCTGCGCGAGGGAGACGAGGCCCGACGTCCCGGTGAGCACCGTGATGCTCAGCAGCGCGCAGGCGATCACGAGCGCGAACCCCAGCGAGAACACCCGCGCCGGCGACAGCACGACGACGAGCGGGAGGAGGAGCAGGAGCCATCGCCCGCTCGCCGCCGACGCCCGCACGCTGCCGGCCCACGGCGCGGACACCCCGAGCTCGCGCAGCGTCCCGCGGCGGGCGACGACCAGCACCAGGAACAGGAACGCGAACGGGATGCTCGGGCGGAGACCGTTGAGCAGCGTCGGGTGCGAGCCGAGCGCGCGCAGCACGAGCGAGCCGGCCAGTCCGAGGGCGAGCGCGGCGACGAACGTGCGGGGCAGGCTCGTCAGCCGCCCGAAGATCGCCGCCGCGTACGCCTGCACGACGAGCAGCGTGAGGATCACGCTGTCGAGCCCGAGCAGCGGCGAGAACAGGATGCCGGCCAGACCCGCCGTCGCCACGCCGAGCGACCACGTGAGCACCCCGATGCGGGTCGCGGAGAACCCGGCGGCGCGCGCGAGGTCGCGGTCGTCGACCATCGCCCGCATCGCGGTGCCGGCGCGCGACCGCCGGAAGAACACGGTGAGCCCGGCGAGGATGACGACACCGAGTGCGATGACGATGACCTGGTCCCACCCGACGGCGACGGACGCGATGCGGAACGTCCCCGTCGGCAGGATCGGCGCGAACCGCTTCGGCATGGCGCCGAACACGGCGACGGCCAGCCCCTGCAGCGTGATCAGCAGCGCCATCGTCACGACGACCTTCGTCGCCTGCGACGCGCCGTCGGCCGCCCGTGAGAACAGGCGGTCGACCGCGGCACCGATCAGCGGCGCGATCACGACGAGGCAGAGCAGGAGCGCGAGCGCGGTCGGCACGCCCATCTCGTCGCGCAGGACGTAGAAGCAGTACGCGACCGCCATCCCGACGGCGCCGTGGGCGAAGTTGAACAGCCCCGTCGTCCGGTACGTGACGACGAGGCCCATCGCCGCGATCCCGTAGATGCTCCCGGCGACGAGCCCCGAGACGACGAAGGGCAGCCAGCTCATCGGCGCGCCATCGTTCCGATGCCTCGCCGATGAGCGCCGTGACGCCCGGCGACGCCGGGCCAAGCGTTCGACATGGGTTCGCTCGCCTGCGGCCCGCTCACGATCGCGGCTGAGATGGAGTCCGCTGCGGTGCCCGTGACCGCTTCGGTGCGGCGCCGTTCGTCGACGGCGCGTCGACGACGGCGCTGTCGCGCGCGGCCACGTCCTCCACGAGCCGGCGCAGATCGGCGATGTCGCCGCGCAGCGCGGCGAGGTCGGCCGAGAACAACAGCGCGGCGGCCACGCCGAGGAGGAACAGCCCGCCGACACCCCCGCTGATGAGGTACGGGAGCTGCTTGCCGGGGTCGAGCGTCCCGCTCACACCGAGGTACCCGACGAACAGGGCGACGGCACCGGCGACACCCGCGACGAGCGCGAGGACGAGCCGCGGATCGCGGAGCCGCTCGCCGAGCTCGGGGGAGACCTCGATGAGCGCTGTCGACCGGCGACGATCACTGTCGGGCATCACCACCTCCAGAGGGGGCGAAGAGAGGAACGGGCGTCGCGCGTCGTGTAGCGGCGGAGGAGCCGTCGCATGACGAGCATCAGCAGCGCAGCGACGGCGGTGGCGCGATACAGCGGCCGGGTGTCCCAGACCGACGACACCGCGGCGACGGCGCCGGGCGCCGTTGCCGCACGGGGGGCGTCGGCCGGGCCCGCGGCGAGGTCCGTCGATGGCGACGGTGGCCCGGACGCGTCGATCGCGACCGAACCCGCGGGCAACGGTGCGAGTGCGGTCCCGTCGAGCGGCGCACCGAGGCCGCCGCCGATGTCGCCGACGGTCCCGAGCACGTCGGGCGTCGCATCGTCGCCGCTCGCCTCGAGGTGCGACTCGGCGCGCGCGAGCGTGAGCGTGAAGCGTCCCGGCCGGCCCTGGACGTCGATCGGCATCTCGATGACGAGAGATCCTCCGGTCGCGGTCGCCTCGCCGTCGCCGACGGACTCGCGTGCCGGCGTGGTGTGGACCGCGATGCCCCGGTCGGCGATCGGTGCGGTGAGCGACGACACCACCGGCGCCAGCGCGACGGACTGGCCGAGCGCGACGATGCCCTTGTCGGTGATCCCGACCGGTTGGCCGGCGATCTCGGCGCCGGACACGTCGACCTTCGAGGCCGTCGCCGACGGCCGGCCGTCGACGAGCTCGGTCGTCACCTCGCTCGTGACCTGGTCGATGCGCAGCAGTCCGCCGAGGAGCCGCAGGTCCGACACCGTCGTCGTCGCCAGAGACCGGAACGCGCCGTCGCGCAGCTTCGACGACGTCGTCGTCGCCCTGATCGACCCGATCGAGAACGACGGGAGCAGACCGACGACGTCGACGATGTCCGTCGTCGCTGCGGTCGCGGCGGCTGCCGTCTCGTCGGCGTGTGCGGTCAGGCGGCCGGCGCCGACACCGCCGTCGGGTGCGAACTGGACCTCGTCGTCGGGCACAGCCGGGTACTCCGCCGCTGCTGCGGCCGGGTACGGCGGGAGGCCCTCGACCCCGGTCAGACCCGACAGCGTCCCGGGGAGCGTCCGGATGAGGTCACCGGGATCGGGCAGCGCGGCGAGCGCGCTCGAGCCGTTGCTCCCGAACGTCGACTCGGCGGTGACGGACGACAGCGAGACGAGGTCGTCGACAGGGAGGAGTCCGTTGACCGTGAACCCGGCCACGACACCCTGGCCCGTCGCTCGCAGGAGGTAGTACGCGTACCCCGCGTCGGTCGCGTCGTCAGCGGCCTGGCCGCCCGCGCCTGGACCGACGAGCGTCGCGGCGGCGACGACGCTGAACGCGCCGAGCGCGGCGAACGCGCGGTGAGGCCGCATCAGCAGATGAAGTCCTCGACCATCGGCACGAACCGACTCCCGTCGAACTTCGTGATGATCCCGCACCCGAGCTCGTGGTGGACCCCCGGTGGCCAGCTCTCGCGCGGCGTGAGCCCGCCGAGCGTCGTCGGCGGGAGGCGGTGGAGCGCATCGACGATGCCGGCGGCCGTCGGAGTCGTGCCTGGCTGGGCGAGCGCGGCCTCGAGGAGCTTCCCGCCGAGCCACGCGAACATGAACGCGCCGTCGGGGCTCATCTTCGGGTCGTAGCGCGACGCGGCGTCGAGCGCCTCGTTCTCTGCGGGGGAGTGTCCGCGCTGCAGCGGCCGCGCGGACGAGACGCCGTACAGGCGGTTCGTCGTGAGGTCCTTGTTGTCGACCGCGGTGTCGATCGTGCACGCGGGCGCCATGTACACGGGCATGAACTGCTGGCGCCGCGCCGCGCTGAAGAACCGGTTGCAGGCGGCGCGCTCGAGCACCATGAACACGAGGTCGGCGCCGGCGTTCTTGGCGCGGATGACCTCCGCCGTGAAGTCCGGCTGGGCGATGGAGACACCGGCCTCTGTGACGACCTGGCCGCCGCCCGCCCGCCAGACACGGGAGAACTCGTCGGCGATCGCCTTCGGTGCGGCGACCTCGCTGACGTAGAAGACCGCCGCCTTGCGCTGCGGCAGGTTCGCGAGCCCCCACTTCGCCGCCGGTCGGCTCCGGGACAGCGTCGAGTCGTTGATCGGGAACGCCATCGGCGAACGGAACCAGCCCGCCTCGGCGCTGTCGCCGCCGAGGGCGGCCACGCCGGCGCTCTCGAGCGTCGGCACGCCGGCCGAGAACGTCAGCGGCGCGAAGTCGCCGACGAATGCGACGACGTGTTCCTCGGTGATCAGCCGCCGGACCGCCGCCGCGTGCCTGCCGGGGTCACCACCGTCGTCGGCGATCACGACCTTGACCGGGCGGCCGGCGATCCCGCCGCGCGCGTTCACCGACTTCTCCCATACGGGGACGCCCCGCCACGAGTTCTCGAGCGCGGCACCGACGATGCCCGAGCGGGTCCCGACGGCGCCGAGCACGATCGGTGTACCCGACGCCTGGGTGGCGGCGGGGCTTCCGCCGCCGGCGACCGTGCCGGGCGTTGCCTGCGCGCCGTCCGCCGCTGGCGACGCGCCGCCGGACGCAGTGGCGTCACCGCCCGCGGACGCGCCGCCGGACCCGGCCGAACCGCCGGTGGCCGCGTCCACCGGCCCTCCCGTCGCGCCCGGCGCGCCCGCGACCGCCCCCCCGGCAGCGTCGGTGGCGCTGGTTGCGCCCGCGCCGGTCGACGCGACCGGTGTGTCGACCCGCGTGCCGCAACCGGTCGCGACGACGACCGCTGCGAGTACCACGGCGAGTTGGCGGATGTGGCGTCCCATTGCCCCCCGACGCGCCGCCGGTCGCGGCGCCGACTGACGTAGTTCGACACCGGCGGTGACCGACCTTCCGTGTCGCCGGCGCCGTCGCGGAGAAGTTATCTGTCGTTCACGTACCCTGCCACCTTTCGCGGCGATAGGCCTTCCGCTCCCCAATTGTCACGGGTGGGCGTGGAGTGCGGCTAGCGACCGTTCACATAGGGTGTCGCGGTGGGGTTCCGGACGGACGGGCGATGAGCCACGGCATCCGCATCGACACCGACGTGGAGATGACGGCACGAGACGGCGTCGTCCTGCGCGCCGACGTCATCCGGCCGGACATCACCGCGAAGGTGCCGGCGATCCTCGTGCGGACGCCGTACGGCAAGGCCGCGCAGTTCAACATGCAGCGCTACTGCCCGCCGGTGACGGCCGCCGCCGCCGGCTACGCGTACGTCATCCAGGACATCCGCGGCCGCTACGCCTCGGAAGGCGAGTGGGACTTCAAGGACCTCACCGCCGCCAACGTCGACGACGGCGTCGACGCCGTCGAGTGGGTGGCCGCCGAGCCGTGGTGCGACGGCAACGTCGGCATGGCCGGCGGCTCGTACGTCGCCGAGACGCAACTCGCGGCGGCGATGGGCAACCCGGCGCACCTGGGCTGCATCGCGCCGTCGCTCATGGGCGCGGGCCCCACCCGCGCGTTCGGGCACGGCAGCCTCCCGCTCGAGTCGATGACGGTCGGGTGGATGGCGGGGCTCGCCGTCGACCGGCTGCTCAAGCTGCTGCCGACCGGCGCGGCCGACCTCGGCGATCTCGGCAAGGTGCTGGGCGCGATGACGCGGCCCGACGTCGAGGCCCGCACGCTGCCGCTGCGCAACCTCCTGACGCTGGCGACCGCGGGCATGCCCAAATACACGGACACGACGGAGCTCGTCGACAATGTCACCCGCCTCAAGGGAACGCAGGAGAAGCTCTTCCACGTGCCCGCGCTGTGGACCGCGGGCTGGTACGACAACGCCGGCGGTGCCGAGCAGTTCAACACGATGCGCCGCGACTCGGCGACGGCGGTCGCGCGCGCCGGCACCCGGCTGATCATGGGCGCGTGGACCCACAACTACGCGCTCCCGTTCGTCGGCGCGTTCGGGCTCGGCAGCCTCGGCTCGGCCGAGGGCGCGGGTGTCCCACAGCTGCACCTGCGGTTCTACGACCGCCACCTCCGAGGCACCGACGACGACCTCGCGCCCGTGCGCTACTTCGTCATGGGGATCAATGAGTGGCGCGAGGCCGATGCGTGGCCGATCCCGGGCACGGAGCACCAGCGCTGGTACCTGCACTCGCGCGGGCGGGCGAGGTCGGCGGCCGGCGACGGCGTCCTCTCGCTCGACGAGCCCGCGGCGTCCGAGCCGGGCGACCGCTACGACTACGACCCGATGGACCCGACCCCGTCGTGGGGCTTCCGCGTGATGTACACCGGCGGGACGACGTGCGCCGGCCCGTACGAACAGACGCGCGTCGAGCAGCGCGCCGACGTCCTCTGCTACACGTCGGCGGCGTTCACGGCGCCCACCGAGATGGTCGGCGACGTCGAAGCACACCTCTGGTTCACCACCGACGTCCGCGACACCGACTTCATCGTGAAGCTCTGCGTCGTCTGGCCGGACGGCACGTCGGTCAACCTGGCGGACGGCGCGCTCCGGGCTCGCTACCGCGACGGCTACCACGCACCGTCGCTGCTCGAACCCGGCGACGCGTACGCCGTCACCGTCCTGCTCGGGCCGACGGGCTACCGGTTCGAGCCGGGCATGCGCGTGCGCCTGCAGATCGCGTCGAGCGCGTTCCCACACCTCGACCGCAACATGAACACGGGTAACGCGATCGGCGACGACGCCGCCGGTCCGGTCGCCCATACCACGGTGCTCCACGACGCCGGCCACCCCAGCTGGGTCGTGCTCCCCGTCCAGCCGAGCCCCGGACCGATGGTCCTCCCACCCCTACCCGTGTGAGTGAGCGGGCGTTAACGTAAGCGCCGTGACGGTCGCGCAGCAGGTCCCGGTCGCCCCCGGTCTGTTCACCTGGCCCTCCGACGAGCCGCAGCTCATCGGCAGCCGGTGTCCCCACTGCGAGGTGATGACGTTCCCCGCGCAGCACGGGTGCCCGCGCTGCACACGCGACGACATGGAGGAGGCGCTGTTCGCCCGGCGCGGGACGCTGTGGACGTTCACCACCCAGGCGTTCGTCCCGAAGTCGCCGCCGTACATCCGCGTCGAGACCGCGGAGACGTTCGTGCCGTACGCGGTCGGCTACGTCGAGTTCGAGGGCCAGGCGCGCGTCGAGGGCCGCATCGACGTCGCCGACCCGTCGACGCTGCGCATCGGCATGGAGATGGAGACGGTCGTCGTGCCGCTGGTCGACGACATCGTGACGTACGCGTTCCGACCGGTCGGAGAGGGGAGCGAGTGATGGACGTCGCCATCGTCGGGATCGGGATCCACCCGTTCGGCCGCCACGACGGCGTGGCCGACGTCGAGATGGGTGTCTACGCGGCGCGCCAGGCGCTGCGCGACGCCGGTCTCGACTGGTCGGACATGGAGTTCGCGTACGGCGGCAGCCTCGGCATGACCACTGGCGGCGGTGGGGCCAGCGCCGACACGATGGTCGGCCACCTCGGTCTCACCGGGCTGCCGTTCGTGAACGTTTCGAACGGCTGCGCGACCGCCGGTAGCGCGCTGGCGATGGCGTGCAGCACGATCGAGTCCGGTCAGTTCGACCTCGGGCTCGTGGTCGGCTTCGACAAGCACGCGCGCGGCGCGTTCGACCCCGACCCCGCGGTGCTCGGGCTCGGCAAGTGGTACGGCGACGTCGGCATGATGCTCACGACGCAGTTCTTCGCCATGAAGATCAACCGGTACATGCACGACCACGGCATCAGCGAGTCGACGCTGGCGAAGGTGGCGGCGAAGAACTTCCGCAACGGCGCGCTCAACCCGAACGCGTGGCGGCGCAAGCCGCTCAGCGAGGAGGAGATCCTCGAGTCGCCCGTCCTCAACTACCCGCTACGCCAGTACATGTTCTGCTCGCCGGACGAGGGCGGCGCCGCGCTCGTCGTCTGCCGCGCCGATCAGGCGTCGCGCTACACCGACCGGCCGGTGTACGTGCGGGGCGTCGCGCTGCGCACGCGGCGGTTCGGGTCGTTCGAGGTGATGGCGCCGTGGATGCCGATCGAGCGCAGCGCGGCCCCGACCGTCGACGCGTCGCGAGCGTGTTACGAGATGGCGGGCATCGGTCCCGAGGACGTGCAGGTCGCGCAGATCCAGGACTCGGAGTCCGGCGCCGAGGTCATGCACATGGCCGAGAACGGCTTCTGCGCCGACGGCGAGCAGGAGCGCATGATCCAGGACGGCGAGACCGAGATCGGCGGCCGGCTGCCGATCAACACCGACGGCGGGCTCATCGCCAACGGCGAGCCGATCGGTGCGTCGGGCCTGCGCCAGATCCACGAGATCTGCCTGCAGTTGCGGGGCGACGCCGGCGAGCGACAGGTGCCCGGCGACCCCCGCGTCGGCTACACGCAGGTCTACGGCGCGCCCGGCGTCGGCGCCTGCACCGTCCTCACGCGGTAGCGCGTCAGACGCCGACTGGCGCGACGGCGTCGATGTCGACGACGTCCTCGAGCACGCCGATGGCGGCGAGCACGCCGGCGTCGTCGTGGTGGCGACCGATCACCTGCAGCCCGACCGGCATGCCGTCGTCGGTGAAGCCGGCGCACACCGACCCCGCCGGCACGCCGGCGATGTTGGCCGCCTGCGTCATCGAGTACCACTCGACCGACGGCGCGCCGTTGATCGTCCCGAGCGGCACGTTCAACGGTTCGACCGACCGCAGGTACCCGAGGAGCGACTCGAACACCGACGCATCGACGTTCGCGGTCGCGTCGGCGAGCAGCGGCGCGAACAGCGCCAGGAGCTCGTCGACGGTCGTCGGGTTGTCGCACACGGCGGTCTGACCGCGCGTCGCCGGGCACAGCAGCACGTCGACGCCGTCGAGCGCGTCGGCGAGCTGGCGGTTCACGGCGTGCCCGGCGTCGAGGGCGCGCACGACGTCGACCGCCGAGTCCTTCGTCGCGGCGGCGAGCTCGGTGGCGACGACGACGAGCGGATCGAACTCGCCCCAGAACGGCGTGTCGCGGTACGGCGCGACCGACCGGCGGATGTACGTCTGCACGAGCGTCGCCACCACCGGCCCGGGCGGCTCGGTGAACACCGGGTCGATCGTCACGATCTCGGCGCCCGCCTTCTCGAGCGCCCGCACCGCCGCCTCGCACACGGCGACGACCTCGGCGTCGGTCTCGCCGCCGTCCAGCGTCGGCGACCACGCCACCCGCGCGGGCACCTCGCGCTCGGCGACGGCGCGGCCGAGGGTGCCCGGGGGCAACGCCGGAAGCGAGTGGCGGTCGTACGGATGGGGACCGACGACGACGTCGAGCGCGTAGGCGACGTCGGCGATCCTGCGCGCCATCGGACCGCGACACGACAGCAGGTGCCACCCCTGCGGCTCGACGTCGCCGGCGGGCACGCGCCCGTACGACGGCTTCAGGCCCGACAACCCGGTGACGGCCGACGGGATGCGGATCGACCCGCCGCCGTCCGACCCGGTCGCGAGCGGTACGACGCCGGCCGCGAGCGCGGCCGCGCTGCCGCCCGACGACCCGCCGGGCGTTCGGTCGAGGTTCCACGGGTTCCGCGTGATGCCGAACGTCCGGTTGTCGGTCTCGCCCCGCATGCCGAGCTCGGGCGCGTTCGTCTTGCCGACGACGACGCACCCCGCGGCGCGCAGGCGGGCGACCTGCACGGAATCACGCTCGGCCGGCGGGTCCCCGGCGTGGGCTGCCGACCCGAACGACGTCCGCAGTCCGCGCGCGTGCTCGAGGTCCTTCACCGCGAGCGGAACGCCGCCGAGCGGGCCGACGTTCTCGCCGCGCGCGACCCGGTCGTCGATCGCGTCCGCGGCGGCGAGGGCGCCGTCGGTGTCCACCACCGTGAACGCGTTGAGCTGCGGGTCGACCGCGGCGATGTTGTCGAGCGCGGCCTGCGTGAGCTCCCGCGACGAAACGCGCCGCGCGGCGACGTCGGCGGCGAGCGCGGCGAGCGGCGTGCGCCGAAAGTCGACGGTCATCGCGCGAGCGCCCGACCGAGGGCGTCGATGCACCGGCCGATCGTCGACTCGTCGCTGACGAGGGGCGGGCAGAACGCGACCGCGGCCGTGCCCAGCGGTCTGGCGAGCACGCCGTCGTCGAGCATGCGGTTGCGGACGTCGACGGCGCTCGTGTCGTCGTTGACGAGCGCCGCCCACACCGCGCCGTCGCCGCGTGCGCCGGCGAGCCGCCCGTCGCGCACGAGGTCGTCGAGGCCGGCGGCCAGCTGGTCGCCGATCTTCACCGCCCGGTCGAGCAGCCCTTCGTCGCGGGTGAGGCGGATGGCGACGTTGCCGGCCGCGCACGCCGCCGGGTGCCCGCTGTACGTGTGGCCGTGGCGGAGGACGAACGACGGATCGGCCTCGAGCGGCGCGCGCACCGCCGGTCCGACGAGGACGCCGCCGAGCGGCTGGTACCCCGACGTCACCGCCTTGGCGAACGTCACCATGTCGGGACGCACACCGAAGCGATCGGCGCCCCACCAGTGCCCGAGCCGGCCGAACCCGCAGATGACCTCGTCGAACACGAGGAACGCGCCGGACTCGTCGCACAGCCGGCGCAGACCCTCGAGGTAGCCGGGCGTGGGCGGGTACACGCCGCCGGCGCCGATGACCGGCTCGGCGAGGATCGCCGCGACGCGTCCGTCGTGCGCGGCGACGACCCGGGCGACGTCGTCGAGGTCCTCGTGATCGGCGACGACGACGTCCGGTAGGAGCGGACCGAACCCGGCCTGGTTCGCGGGGATGCCCTGCGCCGACACGCCGCCGTACGTCACGCCGTGATACGCGTGCCGGCGGCTGATCACGACCGTGCGCGCCGGTTCGCCGCGCAGCACGTGCGCGGCCCGTGCCAGCTTCATCGCACTGTCGACGGCCTCGGACCCCGAGGAGGTCAGGAACACGCGTGCGCCGTCCATCGGCGCGAGCTCGCGCAGCGTCGCGGTGAGCGCCTCGGCCGGTTCGTTGGTGAACCGCTCGAAGGTGTGGAACGGCCCGAGCGTCCGCAGCACGCCGGCGACGGCGTCGGCGATCTCCGCCCGCCCGTGGCCGAGGTTGCAGTACCAGAGGCCGGCGAGCGCGTCGACGTACCGGTTGCCGTGGTCGTCGACGACGTACGCGCCGTCGCCGGCGACGATCGTGACGATGTCCCGCTCGAGCGGGCGGGCGAACGGGTGGAGGAAGGCGCCGGGGTCCGTCATGGGGTGCCAGCGAACCCCCGCCCCCTGTCAATGTCAACCGCCGTTCGCACAACGCCCGTCCCCGCCGACCATTGCGCGGAGAACCGCCCTCTGAGGGCGGAATCCGCGACAAGTTCGGTGGGGGGACCGTACGCTTGACCGCATCGCGGACCATGACGAGGGCACCCGGGACGGCGGGCGGCGACGCGTCGACGCGCGCCTCGTCGTCGCCGTCGTCGCCGCGCTTTTCGCGGTGATCTTCGTCGTGCAGAACAGCGACCGGATCAGGCTGCGGTTCCTGTTCGTCGACGTGACCACGAGGCTCTGGGTCGGGCTCGTCGTGAGCCTCGTGCTGGGCGCGCTGCTCGGCCAGGCCTTCGGCGCGCTCCGCCGTCGCCGGCGCGACTGACGTCACCACCGCCTTGTCCGCCCGGTTTGCGACACTGGGCGGTCGTGGCCCCGGACCCCGTCGCAGACGCCGTCGCCGAGACGGTCGTCGACGTCCTCCCCGGCACGTCGGTCGACCTCCGCTACGAGCCTGACGACGACGCGCCCCAGCAGCGGCGTCTGGCCGTCGACGTGAGCCTCAGCACACATCTCACCTCGCTCGTCGACGAGGGCGTCACGTCGCTGAAGGACATGGTCGACGCGCTCGCGCAGGCGGCGACGCGCGTCGCCGCCCGGTACCGCCGGCTCGACGCGCCGCCGGCCCGGCGCCTCGAGGCGCCGCTGCGGCGCGCCATCCGTGACGACATCGCCGCCGACGTGCTCGGCCAGTACCTCAGCGCGCGCACGGGCGAGCGCCCACCGCAGCAGCTGATCGGCGACACCATCGACTACCTCGTGGAGCTCAGCGGCACGCGGGTCGAGTCGCACGATCTCACCCACGGCGTCCTCGTCGCCGACGTCTTCGACGACGAGCCCCGCCTCGAGTTCCGCTACCCCGACGACATCCGCGAGGCGAAGCGTGCGCCCCTGCTGTTCGACGGGCAGCGGAGCGTGCTCGTCGTCGACACGCACGGCCGCGCCCGCACCGAGCTCCAACGACACCAGATCGAGAAGCGGTCACGTGACTCGCTCGACAGCGGCGCGCTCGTCGCCGGCGCGACACGCGAGCACGACGGGCTCGGCTTCTTCCTGCGCGCCGACCGTACGCTCTGGACGTACGTCGGCGGCCATCCTCTGCTCGTGCGCCGCGCGGAGCACTGGACGGCGTTCCCGCTGTCGCTGACGGCGAGCGTCACCCGCATGATCGGTGCGCGGGACGACGCCGTCGCCCAGACGGTCGTGCGCGCCGCGTTCGCCATCTCCGCGCAACCGAGGGGCGCGATCCTCGCCATCGTCGACGACCCCGACCGCGTCGACGCCGTCGTGCCGGCCAAGGACCGCTACGACCGGCGTGGCGAGCTGGACCGCGCGGCGATGCGCCCGGAGACCCGGCTCCATCACCTCATCGCCGCCGACGACCTCGACGAGCGCACCCTCGTCCGCCTTGCCGAGCTCGACGGCGCCACGGTCCTCGACCGGGACGGCAACCTCGTCGCCTACGGCGCCATCGTGACGACGAGCGACAGCGAACACGAGGGCGCCCGCACCGCCGCCGCCCGCACGCTGAGCGACCACGCGCTGGTCGTCCTCAAGGTGTCGGTCGACGGCGACATCACCGTGTTCAAGCAGGGTCGGGCCGTCACGACGCTCCTCGGACGTACTGCCGGGTAACCACGCCGCACGGTCCCGGAGGGCAGGACAAACCCCGTCCGGAGGCGAAACCGAACCCCCACAAGCAGTGGCTCCACTGGGGGGACGACCACGTGACACGCAGCTCGCGGACCCGACGACCGGCCGGCGCACTTGCGCTGGCGATCGCGCTCGCGATGGTCGCCGGCGCGTGCGGGTCCCGTGCGAACGACGCGCAGGTGAACGAGGCGCTCGGCCGCATCGGCTCCTCCCGTACCGCGGGCCTCACCGCCGGCGATCAGGGCGGCGCGGACGCGGGGTCGGCAGCGACGGTCGACGGCGGCACCGCCGGGGACGCGGGCGGCACAGGCGGCGGCGCCGCGGCCACGGCGACGAACGCGGGCGCGACACCCAGCGGAGACTCGGGCGGGCCAGCGGGCGGCGCGACCGGGGGCGATGCGACGGCGGCTGCGCCGGCGGGCGGCAACGGTGGCGCCACCGACGTCGGCGTGACCGCCGACTCGATCACGGTCGCCAACATCTCGATCCTCACCGGCCCCGTGCCCGGCCTCTTCGCCGGCGCGGCGTACGGCGCCGACGCGTTCCTCGCCTACCAGAACAGCCAGGGCGGCGTGTTCGGCCGCAAGCTGAAGCTCCTCGTCGGCGACGACCAGTTCGACTGCGGCCGCAACCGCGCGATCACCGAGCAGTACGCGTCGAAGGCGTTCGCGTTCGTCGGAGGCTTCACGCTGTACGACAACTGCGGCGCCGAGTACCTCGCCAAGCACCCGGACGTACCCGACATCCACAACGCGCTCGCGCGCGACGCCGGGAAGCTGCCGAACAACTTCAGCCCGTCACCGGTGCGCGCCGGCGCCGCGACCGGTCCGTTCCTGTACGCGAAGAGCAAGTCGCCGGGCGCGGTCGGCGCGACGGCGAGCCTCGTCGGCGACGTCCAGTCGGCGAAGGACGCGTGGGTCGGGCAGAAGTACGTGCTGCAGCAGCTCGGCTACAACATCAAGTACGAGCGGCTGTACTCGCCGACGGAGACGGACTTCACCTCGGACATCGTCCGCATGCGTACCGGTGGCATCAAGACGCTCGTGCTGATCGCCGCCGACGCGAAGTCGATCGCCCGCATCCTCGCCGCCGCCGACCAGCAGGGCTTCAAGCCGGAGATCACACTCGTCGGCGCGTCGGGCTACGACCAGCAGGTGCTCAAGCTGGCGAGCGCGAAGGCGCTCGAAGGCGTGATGCTCTACCTCCCGACCGCGATGTACCTCGGCGAGGACAACCAGCCCGAGGTGCAGCTCTTCCTCAGCTGGCTGAAGAAGACGCACCCGAGCGCAAGTGCAGACCTCTTCACCGTCTACGGCTGGACCTCCGCGCGGCTGTTCGTGCAGGCGCTGCAGGCCGCGGGACCGAAGGCGACGCGCGCCGGCCTCCTCGCGTCGCTGAAGAAGATCGACGACTTCGACTCGAACGGGCTGCTCGCCAAGACCGGCCCGGCGTCGAAGCGACCGGCCACCTGCTACGCCATGATCACGGTCCACAACGGCAAGTACCAGCGTCTCGACCCGGCGTCGGGTTACCGGTGCGACGGGCAGTACCTGTTCCTCCCGGGCGCGTGATCGGCGAGTGACGGGCACGCAGGCATGACGACGTTCCTCGCGCTCACGATCGCCGGCCTCGTCGTCGGTTGCATCTACGCGCTCACCGCCACCGGGCTCGTCGTCACGTACATCACGTCGGGCATCTTCAACTTCGCCCACGGCGCCGTCGGCATGGTCGCGGCGTTCGCCTACTGGCAGCTCACCGTCGAGTGGGGCTGGCCGGCGCCGCTCGCGCTCGTCGCCGTGCTGTTCGTCCTCGCCCCGCTGCTCGGCGCGCTCATCGAGCGCGTGCTCATGCGCCGCGTGCACGGCCAGCCGGTCGAGGTGTCGCTCGTCATCACGCTCGGCCTCCTGCTGTTCCTGATCGGCGTGGCGTACACCCTGTGGAGCCCGAGCGTCGCGCGCGTCCTGCCCTTGTTCTTCAGCGGCCACACGGTGCGCATGTTCTCGGTGACGGTGACGTGGCACCAGCTCCTCGTCGCCGTCGTCGCCGCCGCCGTCGCCGTCGGGCTGCGCCTCTACCTCTTCCGCACGCGCTCGGGCACCGCGCTGCGCGCCGTCGTCGACGACCCCGGCCTCACCGCGTTGACCGGTGCGTCGCCCGGGCGGCTCGGTCAGCTCGGCTGGGTCATCGGCTCGGTGCTCGCCGCACTCGCAGGCATCATGCTCGCCCCGCTCGTCACGCTCGACGTCCTGACCCTGACGCTCCTCGTCATCAACGGCTACGCGGCCGCGATGGTCGGCCGGCTGCGCAACCTCCCGCTGACGTTCGCCGGCGGCGTCGTCCTCGGCCTCTTCGAGTCGTACGCAGTCGGCTACCTGCCCGGCGGGCTGCTGAGCCGGGTCAAGCCGACGCTCCCGATCATCTTCCTGTTCCTCGTGCTGCTGCTGCTGCCCGACCGCCGCCTGCGCGTCGGTCGCCCGCCGGCGCGGCTCGGTGGCACGAACACGTCGCTGCGCAAGGCGCTCCTCACGGCGGCGGTCTTCGTCGCCGCGGCGTGGGTCGTGTCCGGCTTTCTCGGCGGCACCGACCTGACGACGGCGACGAAGGGAATCGTGCTCTCGGTCGTCATGTTGTCGCTCGTCCCCCTGACGGGCTTCAGCGGCCAGATCTCGTTGTGCCAGCTGACGTTCGTCGGCTTCGGCGCGTTCGCGATGGGCAAGGTCGCCGGCGGCGGATCGTGGTTCGGCGTCGTCGCCGCGGTGCTGTTCGCCGGCGTCGCCGGCGCGCTCGTCGCGCTACCCGCCCTGCGACTCAAGGGCCTGTACCTGGCGCTCAGCACGCTCGCCTTCGCACAGGCGATGACCGCGGTGTTCTTCAACAACAACGCGGTGTTCGGGCAGGGTGGCGCGCTGCACGTCGGACGCCTCGGGTTCCCCGGCATCTCGCTCGACGGCCACCGCTCGTACTTCGTGTTCACCGCGGTCGTGTTCGCGCTGCTGGGCATCGGCGTGACGATGCTGCGCGGCTCGGTGTTCGGCCGCCGGCTCGCGGGCATGGCCGACAGCCCGATGGCGTGCGTCACGCTCGGCATGTCGTTGACACGCACCAAGCTCGCGGTGTTCACGCTGTCGGCGTCGATCGCCGGGCTCGCCGGGGTGCTCTACGGCGGGGTCCAGGGTTCGGTCGGCAGCGCCGACTTCGAGATGCTGCAGAGCCTCGTCATCCTCCTGCTCGCCGTGATCTGGGGGGTCGACTCGGTCGTCGGCGTGCTGTTCGCCGGACTGCTGTACGCGCTGTTCCCGGTCATCCAGCAGAACCTCATCCACGTCCGCACGCTGGCGTTCCTCGGAACCGGCATCGGCGCCATCGGGCTCGGCTCGCACCCCGAGGGCGTCGTCCGCCAGACCAAGGCGCAGGTCGAGGCGACGCTCCGCCGCCTGCGCCGGCAGCCGGCCCCGACGGAGATCGCCGGTGCGGGCGCCGGTGCCGATTCCGTGCCGGTGCCCGCGTCCGTCGTCGCATCCGTGCGGTCCGGCCCGCGCCCGGTCGACGCGCCGGCGCCGGCGCTCGAGCTGCTCGGCATCCGCGCCGCCTACGGCCGCATCGAGGTCGTGCACGGCGTCGACCTCGTCGTCCCGCCGGCGAGCGTGTTCGCGGTGCTCGGCCCGAACGGCGCGGGGAAGTCGACGCTGCTGAAGGTCGCCGCCGGGCAGGTGCAGCCCACCGCGGGCCACGTCCACGTCGACGGCGTCCACGTGAACGGGATGCCCCCGGAGGCGCTGGCCCGCGTCGGCGTCTGCACGATCCCCGAGGGTCGCGGCGTGTTCGCCAACCTCACCGTCTCCGAGAACCTGCGCATGGACACCTTCGCCGCCGGTGCGCGCGGTCACGACGTCGAGGACGAGGCGTTCACCCGCTTCCCGCGGCTGCGCGACAAGCGCGAGCAGCTCGCGGGCACGCTGTCGGGCGGCGAGCAGCAGATGCTGTCGATGGCGCGGGCGGTCGTGACGCATCCGTCGGTCCTGCTGCTCGACGAGATCTCCATGGGCCTCGCCCCGATCATCGTCGGCGAGCTGTACGAGCTCGTCGGTCAACTCGCGCGCGACGGCATCGCCATCCTCGTCGTCGAGCAGTTCGCCCGTCACGCGCTCGCCGTCGCCGACTACGTCGCGGTGATGGCGCAAGGGCGCATCGAGCGCGTCGGCGAGCCCGCCGACGTCGCCGACACGATGACCGACGCCTACCTGAAGGGCGTGGCGTGATCACGCGCCGGGCGGTCGTGCGAGGCGCCGTGGGCGCACTCGTGGTCGCATCCGTCGTCGGATCGGCGGGGCGCGTCCCGCGCCGCGCCGACGCCGACGCGGCGTCGTTCGGCACGTTCGCGCTGTCGGCGTCGGCCGCAGGCGTCAACGTCACCGAGGACCGCGCGGACGCCGTCGCCCACCCGGAGGGTCAGGGTGCGATCCCGTGGACGACGACGTCGCTGTCCGGCGGTCCCGTCGCGTACGCGCTGTCGACGATCGCGTGGCCGGGCGCCATCGCCGGGAACGCCGGGAAGCTGTCGCAGGTCGCGCTGCCGAGCGCGGCCGGTGGTGTGCCGATCCCCGACGCGGTGCGTCAGGCGATCCTCGACAACTCGTCGGCCGCTGACTACCCGATCCGCGCCGAGGCGCAGAACGGCTCGACGCCCGACGCGAGCTACGGCGTGCCGGGGACGACGCTGAAGTCGCACGCCGACGACGGCAACGTCACCGCCGACGCCGCCGTGCAGGGCGCGGCACAGAGCGACACGGCGACGTACGGGAACATGACGACGCACGCCGCGTCGAAGTTGGCCGACACCGCGACGTCCGAGGCCACCAGCCTCGTGCAGGACGTCGTCCTCGCGGGCGGTGCGGTGAAGATCGGCAGTGTCCGCAGCTCGGCCAGGGCGGTCACCGACGGGACCAAGGCGACGACCGAGGGGGCCACGGTCGTCTCCGATCTCGAGATCGCCGGGCAGAAGGCGTACGTCGACGAGAACGGCGTCCACTCCGGCGACAAGGGCCAGCCGGTCAACGCCGTGTCGGAGCAGCTGCTCGGCGCGGCGATGAAGGGCGCGGGTCTCGACATCCTCCTGAGCGCGCCGCGCAACGAGGTCGACGGCGCGTCGGCCACGTTCGACGCCGGCTCGCTGCTGGTGACGTGGCATCCGCCGTCGGACCAGGCGCCGACGTTCGTGTGGTCGCTCGGAGGTGCCCGCGTCGCCGTCGACGCCGAGCCGGCGTTCGACGTCGCGCTGCCCGAGGTCGGCGACGTGTCGGTCGACGCCGGTGCACTCGGTCCCGCTGATCTCGGTGGCGCCCCGTCGTCGCTGGGCGACGTCGGCGCGGCACCGGTCCTGTCGCCGCCCGCCACCGGCGGCGCGCCCGCGACGGCTGCTGGACCGGCGGGCAACGGCGCCGCCGTCGGCGCCACGCTCGTACCGATCTCGTCGGTGTTCGACGGCAACCCCGCGTCGTGGCTGCTCGGCGCGTTCGCGCTCGCCGCGCTGCTGGGCTGGCTCGGCAAGCGTCTCGCCGGCCAGCTCGTCGACGCACCGGCAACGTCCTGTCCGCTCGATCCGGGGGCACATCCATGACGACGATCACGACGCCCACCCGCACCCGCCCGCGCCTGGGCGAGGCGCTCGCCAACGTGCGCCGGCGTCAGTCGATGCACGCCACCGCCGGGTGGCTGCTCGTCGCCGGCGGCGTGATGCTGCCGCTCGGCGCGCTGATGATCCTGCTCGGCTGGTACGGCGCGTCACACACGACGCGACAGTGGGAGCAGACGCCGTACCTCATCTCCGGGGCGGTCTTCGGCCTGTTCCTGGCGCTGGCCGGTGGCTTCTGCTACTTCGGGTACTGGCTCAGCCGCATGCTGGCGACCGAGCGGGAGATGCTCGACGTGCTCCGCTCGTTGACGGCGTCGCCCGGCACCGCTCCCGTCACGGCCGTCGAGGGCCCGGCGCAGTCGACGTTCGTGGCGACCCCGGCGGGCTCGATGTTCCATCGTCTCGACTGCCAGGTCGTCGCCGATCGGGAGTCGTCCGAACTGCGCATCATCGAGCCGGGCACGCCGGGCTTCGTTCCCTGCAAGCTCTGCGTCAGCGGCTAGCGAGCCAGCGCACGGGCCGGCCGTGGGCGCCGGCCTCGGCGACGAGCTGGTCGTCGCCGCCGGGCCACGTCGTCACCCGCACCTCGAACGTGCGCCGGGTGGGCTCGAAGCGGACCCACGCGAGCGGCGCGTCACCCGTGGCTCGCCCGCCGGCCGTCTGCATCGCGTCGAAGAACGCGTTGCGGCCGTCTTCCGTCAGGTACTGCATGACGACCGAGTGGTAGACGATCGTGAGCCGACCGTTCGGCTGCGGCTGCGCGAGTCGCTCGCTCACCCACGGCGCCGCCTCGGCCTGCTCGAGCGCGGCGGGCACGCGCCGGGCGATGCCGATGGCGCCGCGCAGGTCGCGGAAGCGGCGGTCCTGGTCCGGCCAGACGAACGACATCAGCGTGAGCGCGCCGTCGTCGGTGGTGACGTCGATCGGGTTCGGATCGCACCCGGCGCGCTCGGCGACGGTGACGGTCGTGTCGAACGGCGGCCGGGCGCCGTCGTACGGGTCGCCGAGCTGCACCGGCGAGTCGGGGTCACCCCAGACGTCCGCGTAGCCGAAGTGGTCCCAGCGCAGATTCAGTCCGCCGCTCGCGCCGATCTCGAGGACACGCACCTCGCCGGCGCCGGTCGTGCGCGCGGCATGGAGGAATGCCGGTGCGAGCGCCCCGGCGCGGCCGACCTCGTTGGTCTGCACGCCGCGGCGCAGTCCGGCGCGCACGTCGTCGAACCGGTCGGTCACGGTGGCGAGGAACGCCGGCCACGGGTCGCCGGCGTCGGTGCCACCGGCGCTCGGATAGTGGCGGGCGAGGTCGGGGACGGTGCCTTCGAGGACCATGCGGTGCACGGCGCCGAGCAGCCGCAACGCCAGCGCGCTCGGCCCGGGGTCGTGCTCGTGGCCGTCGAGGACGTCGCGCACCACTCCGCCGGCCTCGACGTCGACGGCGGCGTGCTCGAGGATGCCGGCGTACAGCGGTGAGCCGATCTCCGCGCAGGCCCGGCCCTGCGTGCGCAGCCGGCGGGCGAGCGTCGCCCGGACGTCGCCCTCGTCCATGTCGGGTTCGACGCTACGCGTCGTGTGGCCGGCGGCGGCCGCCGAGCAGCAGGCGCAGCCCGACGCCGGCGCCGAGCAGCGCCACCGCGGGGGCGAGCGCCGACTCGATGCCCGTGTTCGGGATCGTCGGGCCCATCGCCACCTGCCCGGCCCCGCCCGTGCCGAGGCCGCTGCTGCCCTCGTTCGTCGCCGGGGCGGCCGTCGTCGCCGTCGTGCCGCCCGAACCACGCGCACCGCTCGCACCGCCCGCACCGCCGGTCGTGCCCGCGGTCGCCGGCGGGGTGGTGGCGGTCGGCGCGGTCGCCGACGTCGACACCGGGACCGACGTCGACGTCGTCGAGGTCGAGGTGGTCGTCACCGTCGTGCCCGGCCCGGTCTGGGCCAGGCGGCTGCCGCCGTCGTCGTCGCCGGCCCGCACGAACGCCGCCACCGTCGCCACCCCCAAGAGGAGGACGATCACCGTGATCAGGGCATTTCGTCCAACGGTGGTCAGGGTGTCACCTCGGGGATCGGATCCGGGGAGCGGGTGAGGGGAGTCGAACCCCCGTAACCAGCTTGGAAGGCTGGGGCTCTACCGTTGAGCTACACCCGCGAAATTCGGCCCGACGGTAGTCCAACGGTCACCAGTAACCGGACATCAGCTCGTCCATCCACGGCGGCACCCGGACGGCGCCGCGGGGCCCCATCGCCGGGACGTGCGGCTTGATGTCGAGCACCGGGGTGCCGTCGATGGCGTCGAGGCCCCGCACGTGCACGGCGAGCCCGTCGACGTCGACCCGCACCACCGAGCACGTGCTCACACCCAGCCGGTTGGGGCGCACGCGGCCGCGCTGGGCGAAGATGCCCACGAGCGGCCAGTCGGCCCGCTCACGGGGATGGCGGGCGCCGGGTACGACGTCGGACTCGGGCACGCGGTGGAACACGAACACGACGTCGACGTGGCTGAACCCGTCGAGGCCGGCGAGCGCGTCGGCCGTGAACCGGGACGCGTCGAGGCGGATCACGGCCTCGACCGGACCCCACCCGTCGTCGACCGGCTCCGTCCGTCCACCCTCGACGACGCCCACCGGCCTGAGCGTCACGTCCACCACCAGTCGGGGAGGGGGGATTCGAACCCCCGACCGCCAGCACCCAAAGCTGGAGCCCTACCGGACTGGGCCACTCCCCGCGGCACCTCGTTGCTTCGAAGCCCCTACGGTACAAGCGAGGCAGGTGCGAACTACGGCTACGCGCCACCGCCGCCGGCGCCGGCCAGCACTGCTACCGGCGCGGTCGTCGCTTGCCGCGGGTCGGGTCGTTCGCCAGCAGGGACAACTCGCGTACGCACACCGCGGTGTAGTCCGGGCGCGCCTCGGGCGGTGCCTCGCGTGTCGTCGCCGGGTTCAGGCGGTGGCGGCGGAACTCGACGTCCGCTCGCTTGAACATGGCCGATGTATCGGCGAAAGCGGTCTTGTTGGGACATGGCGCGAGAAGGCCATTTTCGGTAGTACGCCTGACTAGTCGTTTGCGCGCGGTGGGCGCGTCGACGCAGACCGGCGCGTCAGGCGATGAGTCCGTTGCTACTCGTCGCTCGGGTACCTCCAGCACCTCCCGATCGACACCGTCAAGATCGACCGGTCGTTCGTGGTCGATCTCGGCCACACCCGAGCAGGCGACACGATCGCCAGCGCGGTCGTCGGCCTCGCCCATGGCCTCGGCCTCGCGGCGGTGGCCGAGGGGGTCGAGACGAACGCCCAGGCGGCGGCTCTGGCGGGACTGCGCGTCCGCGAACAGCTCCGTTCCGACGCGATGAGGTCGTGCGCCGCGGACAGATCGTCCGCCCCGTTGTTAAAGCCGCGTTCGGGGCGTGCCGTTAGTTAGTGGGACAACGGTGAGTCGCTGGGGCGCGCACCTACCGGCAGCGCGCCGCCGTATGTCGTGTCGACAGAGGTCTGGGAGCGATGGCACCTGATTCGCGACGGCGACGGCGGTCACTTCCCTTCGCTGTCTTCGCCGTGATGGCGGTCGGCTCGATCGTGGCTGCTGTCGTCCTGGGCCGCGTCGTCGACGACCAGGAACACCGCCTGCTGAGCGACCGCGCCGGCGAAGCGGCGGCGCTCGTGTCGTCGTCGTTCCAGGGGGTCAGCTCGACGCTGCCGCTACTCGGTGCGGTCACCGAACTCGATCGAGGCCAGGCGGCGACCCTGCTCTCCGGCGTGTTCCGGTCCAGTGGCTCGCTCGTGACGGCGGCCCGCGACGGCGACGGGTTCGTGGTCACGACGACGACCGGCGACGGGCCCGCCGTCGGTGCTCACCTCGACGGAGAGCGGGTCGCCGTGGCGCGACGGGCGCTCGAGAACGAGGGGATCGTCGCGACGTTGTTCACGCAGTCCGGTGAGCGCCGGTTGGTGTTCGCGGGCCGGACGCTTCCCGGTGTCGACCACGTCGTGCTGCAGGAGACCCGCTTCCAGCCCTCCGTGCTGCGCCGTTCTGCCGGCGACGACTTCTTCCCCGAGCTCGACGGCGCCGTCTACGCGTCGGCGACGGCCGACGCCGACCGCCTCCTGCTGTCGACGACCGACGCGCTGCCCCTGTCGGGCGACGTCGTGCAGCGCCCGATCAAGATCGGTGCCGACCAGTGGTCATTGGTCGTCAAGGCTCGCCAGCCGCTCGTCGGCGGGTTCACCGCGAACGCGCCGTGGTACCTGCTCGCGGTCGGGCTTCTCACGTCGCTGCTCGTGGCGATGCTGCTCGACGCGTCGCGCCGCCGCCACGCGTACGCACTTGACCTCGTCGACGCGAGGACGGCCGAACTTCGCGACGCGCTCGCCGAACAGGAACGACTCGAGGAAGGCCAGCGCCGTGCCCGCGAGGCAGCGGAGGAGGCGAACCGGTCCAAGAGCGAGTTCCTGTCGAGGATGAGCCACGAGCTGCGCACTCCACTGAACGCGGTGCTCGGCTTCGCACAGCTGCTCGAGGTCGAGGAGCTCGGTGACGCCAACCACGACAGCGTGCGGCAGATCATCAGGGGTGGCCGCCACCTTCTCGATCTCATCAACGAGGTGCTCGACATCACCCGGATCGAGACCGGCGCGTTCCAGCTGTCACCGGAACCGGTGCTGGTGAGCGAGGCGCTGGCCGACGTCACGGCCCTCACCGGGCCGCTGGCGTCCCAGGCCGGCGTGCATCTCGTGAGCGGGTCGTCGAGTCGCTGCAACGTGCACGTCCTCGCCGACCGTCAGCGACTCAACCAGATCCTGTTGAACCTGATCTCCAACGCGATCAAGTACAACCGCCCCGGCGGAACGGTGTCGGTCACGTGCGAGCCCGGAGACGGCGCCACGCTGCGGATCGGTGTGCACGACACCGGCCCCGGCATCCGCCCGGAGCACATCGATCTGCTGTTCACGCCGTTCGAGCGGCTCGGTGCCGAGCAGACCACCGTGGAAGGCACGGGCATCGGCCTCGCGTTGTCGCGCCGCCTCGCCGAGGCGATGGGCGGGACGCTCGACGTCGACACGACGCCGGGGCAGGGGAGCACGTTCTGGCTCACGCTGCCGGTCGTCGAGGCACCTGTCGACCGCTACGAACGCCTCCATGGCGGTGTCACCGAACCGGCCGCAGCACCCGGGCGACCGATCCGGACCGTCCTCTACATCGAGGACAACCTGGCGAACCTCCGCCTCGTGGAACGGATTCTCGCGAGCGACCCGTCAGTGGAGCTCGTCGCCGCCATGCAGGGCCGCCTCGGCGTCGACCTCGCCCGCGAGCATCGGCCCGCGCTGATCCTGCTCGACCTGCACCTTCCGGACCTGAGCGGCGACGAGGTGCTGCGCCAGCTGCGCGACGACCCGGCGACGCGCGGCATCCCCGTCGCCATCCTCAGCGCCGACGCCACGCCCGGGCAGGTCCGACGGCTCCTCGCCGAGGGCGCCCACAGCTATCTGACGAAACCGCTCGACGTCGCCGAGCTGCGCCAGCTGGTCGAAACGGTGGCGGGGGCGCCGGCATGACCGTCGACTGCCGGCCGAGCGGGGCGTCCGCGCTCGTGGACCACCTCACGAACGCCACCGTGCTCATCGCCGATGACCACGACGCCAACGTCGTGCTGCTGCGGCGCATCCTCGACCATGCGGGTGTGACCCGCGTGCACACGACGACCGATCCCCTTCGCGTGGTCGAGCTGTACCGCGACGTCCGGCCGGACATCGTCCTGCTCGACCTGCACATGCCGGGAATGGACGGTGTCGCGGTGATGGACGCGATCCGGCGGTCCACCCCGGCCGGCCACTACGTCCCGGTGGTCGTGCTGACGGCGGACGCCACGCCCCAGGCGCGCAACCGTGTCCTCGACGCCGGCGCGAACGACTTCCTCACCAAGCCCGTCGACCGCACCGAAGTGATGCTGCGCGTCCGCAACCTCCTCCACACCAGGGCGCTGCACGACACCCTTCGCGCCCACAACCTCGAGCTGGAGGCGGAGATCGCCGACCGCGATGCCGACCGCGAGCGGGCCCGGGCCGAACACGCCGCGACGCGAGACCGAGTCGTGCGGGCGCTCAGTGGCGACGTCCTCCACATGGTGTTCCAACCGATCGCCGAGCTCGCAACCGGGGCCACCGTCGGCGTCGAAGCGCTCGCCCGCTTCGCCGATCTGCCGGCCCGGCCGCCGAACGAATGGTTCCGCGACGCGGCCGAGGTCGGCTTGGCCATCGACCTCGAACTGGCCGCCGTCCGCCGTGCTCTCGGCCACCTCGATCTCCTGCGCGTCGACGAGTGCATGACCGTCAACGTGTCGCCGGCCACGGCGACGAGCGCGCAGCTCACGGCTCTGCTCGCCGACGTCGACGCGACGCGCATCGTGCTCGAGGTCACCGAGCACGCGGCCGTCGACGACTACGACCTCCTCGTGGGCGGACTCGCCGCCCTCCGCGCCGACGGCATCCGGGTCGCGGTCGACGACGCCGGCGCGGGGTTCGCCAGCCTCAATCACATCCTGCGAATCCAGCCCGACATCATCAAGCTCGACATCGCTCTCGTCCGGGACATCGACCGCGACCCCGTCAAGCGTGCGCTCGCGTCGTCACTCGTCACGTTCGCCGGCGACATCGGCGCCACCCTGATCGCCGAAGGCGTCGAATCACCGGACGAGCTCCGTACGCTCCGCGAGCTCGACGTGCCGTGGGGCCAGGGCTACCTCATCGCCCGCCCCGCGCCGCTCACCGACGCGCGGTAGAGCGGTGCGCTCCTTCGGAGCGCTCCTGCATGGAGGTGGCGACGTCGACCAACCACCGCTTTATCGCCGACAGCTCACGCTCGGAAAGGCCATCGGCGATCCGGTCCTCGAGCTCGATGACCGTCGGATACGCAGCCCGCACCCGCTGGGCACCCTTGCTCGTCGCGAACAGCTGCAGGACACGTCCGTGCGTCGGGTGCTTCTTGCGGCGCACGAGCCCTTCGCGCTCGAGCGCGGTGACGAGCAGGTTGATCGCCTGCGGGGTCACCAAGGCCGCGCGCGCGAGGTCCGCGGCCGAGAGACCCGGGTCGGCCACGAGGACCGACAGCACGCCGAACTGGGGACGGGTGAGCCCGCTGTCGCGCAACCGCTGCTCCATCGTCGTCGCGAACGCGTGTTGCGCCTGGCGGAGCAGGTAGCCGAGATGACCCTCGACACCGCGGTACCGCTCGCCCGGCTCGGGCGCCTTCCTCACCATGACGCTCGTCACTATATCAAGTCCTTGACATCTCTGCGCGGCAGGGCGGAATATCAAGTCCTTGTCAATTGCATCGGAGGGCTGACATGATCACGTACCCGGCATCCCGCACCGACGTCGACGCCCTCGTCGACGATCACTTCCAGGCCGAGATCGACGGCGACCTCGATCGCCTGCTGGCGACGTTCGCCGACGAGGTCGAGCACGACGTCGTCGGCAACCCGGACGTGTCGACCGGTAAGGCCGAGGTCACCGCGTTCTACCGAGGCCTACTCGCCGACCTCGCTCTGGACGACATCACCAGCGTGCGCCGCTACCACGGTGACGGGTTCGTCGTCGACGAGTCGCTGGTCACGGCACGGGCGATCGGCACGCCGTTCGGCATCCCCGGCCGAGGTCGGACGATCCGCTTCCGGCTCCTCCACGTGTTCGAGATCCGGGGTGGCGAGATCACGCGCGAGAACGCGTGGCTCGACCTCGCCGGCGTGCTCGCCCAGCTCGGCTCCTAGTGACCTGAGTCAGGCGGGCTCGAGCTCGCGGTCGGGTTCGACCTCGGGTGGCACCGCCGGCGCCGTCTCGGGATCGGGATCGGGATCGGGCAGCGGCAGGCGCTCGGGCGACACCGGGGTGAGGTCGGGCTCTCGCGGGTGGACGGGGACGGAAGTCATCACCCGCGGAGCTACCCACCGCGCGGCACGTGACCCGCCCGACGGCCGGCCACGCCGTCAGCCGCCGAGGAACACCGAGCGCAGCAGGTCGGTCCGTCCCGCCAGGTCGCGGCCGGCGCCGCTGAACCGGACCCGCCCCTTCTCCATGAACACGACCCGGGGGGCGAACTGCATCGCCAGCGTGGCGTGCTGCTCGACGACGAGCAGCGCGGTCCCCGCGGCGTGCAACGACGCGAGCAGCGACATGAGCTGCTCGACGATGACCGGCGCGAGCCCGAGCGACAGTTCGTCGACCATCAGCAGTCGCGGCTGGGTCACGAGCGCCCGGGCGATCGCCAGCATCTGCTGCTCGCCGCCGGACAGCGTGCCCGCGAGCTGCGTCGGCCGGTCGGTCATCCACGGGAACAGCTCCATCACCCGCGCGATGCCGGCGTCGCGGGCCGAGCGCCCGAGCAGGTGCCCGCCGAGCCGCAGGTTCTCCATGACCGTGAGGTCCGGCAGCGTGCCGCGGCCGCCGGGGACGTGACCGAGTCCGCGGGCGGCGATCTCGTCGGGCGCCAGCCCGGTGATGTCCTCGCCGGCGAACCGGATCGTGCCGCCGGCGACGCCGGACAGACCCGACACGGCCCGCAGCACCGTCGATTTCCCGGCGCCGTTGGTGCCGAGCAATGCCACGAAGTCGTGGTCGGCGATCGCGAGGTCGACGTCGAACAGCACCTGCACCCGGCCGTAGCGCAGGTCGACACCGGACAGTTCGAGGAGCGGCTCGCCGTGCACCGCGGGCACGGTCATGCCGAGGCCTCCGTGGCCGAGGCATGCCGCATGGCGCCGTGGTAGCGCCAGCGAGCGGCGCCAGTCGAGCGCAGGCGCAGCCGGAGCGAGACCATCGGTGCGGTCATGCGGCACCCGCCGTCGCGCCCAGGTAGGACCGCAGCACCTCGGGATGCGACCGCACGTCGGCGGGCGTGCCCGACGTGACCACCCGCCCCTCGGCCATGGCGACGATGTGGTCGGCGATGCCCATGACGAGCGGCATGTCGTGCTCGATCATCAGGATCGTCGCGTCGAGGTGGGCGGCGATGCGCCGCAACAGCGGCCCGAGCGCCTCGACTTCCTTCTGCGCGATGCCCGACGCCGGCTCGTCCAGCAACAACAGCCGCGGCCGCACCGCGACGACGGCGGCGAGCTCGGCGAGACGCAACATGCCCGTCGAGAGCTCCATCGGCGGCTTGTCGGCGTGCGCCGTGAGGCCGACCAGCGCGAGCACCTCGTCGGCCCGCCGCGTCACCTCGGCCTCGTCCGCCCGCGCGCCTCGCGTGCCGAGCACGGACCGCACGAGCCCGGACCGCCGCATCCCGTCGTGCTGCACCGTGCGCAGGATGTCGCGGATCGCGACCGACCGGAACAGCCGCGCGTTCTGGAACGTCCGCCCGACGCCGAGACCGGTGCGGTCCCACGGCGCCCGCCCGACGAGGTCCACATCGCGCCCGCCCCCTCCCAGCACGATCGCGCCGCGGTCCGGACGCCGGAAGCCCGAGATGCAGTCGAACAGCGTGGTCTTGCCCGCACCGTTGGGACCGATCACACCGGTGATCCCGCCGGTGGGTACGTCGAACGTCACGCCGTCGAGCGCCCGGACACCGCCGAAGGTCACCGCGACGTCGCGGATCGACAGGATCGCCGTCACGCCCCCACCTCCTCGAGCTCGCGGTCGCGGACGTCGACGGTCTCGGCCGCTCCGGCGAGCGCGCCCGAGTCGTCGCGTCCGTCGTCGTCCCCGTCGGTGTCGTACGCCGTCGCCCGCCGGCGCACGAAGCGCGACATCGATGCGATGCCGCCCGGGTTCACCGCCATGATGACGAGCAACAGCGCCGACGACACGATCTGCGGCCAGAACGAGATCGACGTCGCCTGCACCTTCGCCCGGTTGAGCTCCGGGTACAGGCCGAAGAAGAAGGCGCCGATCGCCGGCCCCGCGATCGACCCGATGCCGGCGACCACGGAGTTGGCCAGCCACGTGATCGAGAACAGCACCGATGCGTACTCCGTCCGCACGGACCCGAGCTGGTACGACACCATCGTCCCGGCGAGCGCGGCGATCGCGCCGGCGACCGCGAAGCCCGTCAGCTTCACCCGCACCGGCCGGATGCCGTACGCGGCCGCGACCGTCTCCGAGTCGCGGATCGCCGCGAACGAACGACCGACACGTGTCGACGCGATGCGCCACGCGACGACGAACGCGGCCGCGGTCAGGCCGAGGAACAGGTAGTAGCGGAAGACGTCGGAGTCGAGCGCGCCCGGCAACCGCAGCGGCGACGCACCGAAGAACCGCGGCACGATCGCCCGCTCGGCGACGACACCGAACGCCAGCGTCGCGACGGCGAGGTGCAGGCCCCGCAGGCGCAGTGCGGGCAGCCCGACGAGCAGCGAGACCGGTACCGACAGCAGCACCCCGCCGAGGATCGGCAACGGGAACGGTAGGCCGAGCGCGTTGGCGGTGATGGCCGCGCCCGCGCCCCCGACGGCGACGAAGGCGCCTTGCGCCAGCGACACCTGGCCGAGCCACCCGACGAGCACGACGAAGCTGAGGATGACGAGCGCGAGGACGAAGCTGAGGTTCACCGGCAGCACGTAGAAGCGGTCGACGAACGGCACGTACGGCAGCGCAACCGTGAAGAGGCAGGCGGCGACGACGGCGGGCACCCGCACGCGCGCCCACGCCCACGAAACCCGTGGCAGCGGACCGAACGCGGCGCGCAGCGACCGGTACGCCTCCACCGGATCGATCGCGCGCGCGAGCCACGACTCCTCGGCCCCCGACCGGCCGGTGACACCGGCATCCTCGTCGTCCCGGATGCCCTTGAAGATCCACCGAGGGCGGAGGGCGAGCACCACGATCACCGCGCCGAGCGTCAGGACCTCGGGCGCGCCCTGGAACAGCCCGGCGTTGCGGGCGAGCAGGTAGTGGCGCACCCACTCCTTGCCCATGCCGATCCCGAACGCGGCGCCGACCGCGACCGGGAACGACACCATGCCACCGACGATCGCCGCCGCGAACGCCTTGACCGTCAACAGCAGCAACAGGTTGGGGTCGGACGCGACGACGAGTGACGCCAGCGCGATGCCGGCGAGGCCGGCGACCATCGAACCGCTCACCCACGAGATCACCGACAGCCGGCGCGCCGACACGCCCAGCAGCGACGCGACCTCCCGGTCGGTCGCGGCGGCGCGGATCGCCAGGCCGGTGCGCGTGGCGCGGAAGAACCAGTACGTCACCGCCGACAGGCCGACGACGACGAGGATCACGCCGAGCCGCTCCCACGAGAAGTTCACGCCGCCGATGGCGAACGCCCGCGACCGGGGGAAGATGGCGTGGTCGCTCGACACGATCAGCTGGTCGGCACCGAAGAACTGCTGCGTCGCCGCGGACAGCAGGAGTCCGAGGCCGAGGGTGACGATGATGTGCGTGATCATCGGCGCGCGGGCGAACGGCCGGATCACGACCCGCTCGATCACCAGCCCGAGCAGCGCGGCGAACGCAAGGCTCACGGGCAGCGCCGCCCAGAACGACAGTCGCACCGTGCCCTCGACGCCGACGTGGACGAAGAGGACGTCGAGATGGACGCCGACGATGCGCCCACTGACCAGGTCGTAGTGGAAGAACGCGACGAGCGTGGCCATCGCCCCGTAGGCGAAGTTGGGGATGCGCGTCGCCTTGTACGTGAACACCAGACCCATGGCGAGCAGCGCGTACACCGCGCCGGTCACGAGGCCGCCGGGAAGCGTCGCGAGGAACTCGGTCACCGGCTGTCACCCAGCTGCGCGAGCGCCAGCGAGAGCCGGTGCAGGCCGCGGTCGGTCAGGACGAGCCACACGAGCGCGGCGAGCAGCCACAGCGGCCACGCGCCGAACACCCCGGCCACGGCGACGAAGCGCGCCGCGACCGTCTTCGGCGCGATCGCTTCGCCTGCCGGCGTCCGTGCCGGCGCGGGCGACACGGGCGCGGCGGCCGGCGTCGCCGGTGCAGGGGACGCGCCGACGGCGGACGGCAGCGCACCGATGTCACCCAGCCTGCCGCCGACCGGCGTCCCGGCACCGGTACCGGGCAGCCCGACGAGGTCGCCGAGGCCGAACCCGCCGACGCCCTCGGTCGCCGCGGCCGACGTGTAGACGAATCCGACGAGGATCTGCATCCGCTGCGGGCTGAACCCGCTCGGCTTCGTCGCGTTCTCGGGCAGGTCGCAGACGACGAGCAGGCCGCCGGCCATCGACCCGGCCAGCGTCCCGTCGTCGCGCACGCCGACGTCCGGCGGTTTGCGGGCGAGCACGAACCCCTGGGGGTAGCGGTCGGTCGCGCCGACGACCGTCACCGAGCATCCGAGCGGGGCGAGCGCCGCGTTCGCTGCGCCCAGCACGGTCCTCGCGGCCGCGCTGTCGAGCGCCTCCGGCCGACCCGCGACGATCAGCTGGTCGCCGTCGACCGAGAAGCGCGTGCCGGCGACATCGACGTCGTGCAGCGCGATCCGTGCGAGCGTCTTCTGGCCACCCGGCTCCCCGGTGACCGACGACGCGCCGTCGGCGGTGACGCTCGCGATCCGGATGGCGCCACCGAGCAGCGCGACGTCGTGCGCCCACGCGTTCGCGGTCCCCTGGAGGACGCCCTTCACGGGGCGGAACAGGCCGTCGGCGCCGGCCGGTCCCGACCGGAACAGGGCGCCGCCGGCGACGTCCGCGGCGCGGGCGTGCACCTCGGACGTGGGCCCGCGCCCGCACTGTGCCGCGGCGTAGCCGACCGGCGGCGTGGCGGCGGTGTCGTCGCGCACGTCGGTCGGGAAGTCGAACCGCACCTTCACGTCGTCGGGCGGGAAGAAGCACTCGACCTGCGGCAGGCGGTTCTCGTCGGGGATGTCGACGGGCCCCTTCGCCTGGTCGCCTGGTGTGAGCGGGTCCTCGTCGGCGAGCGGGTTGAACCACGTGCCGCTCACGACCGCGTCGAGGTGCGACGGCGCGGCGGCGAGGCCGTACGCGTTCTCGCCCGTCGGCGGACCCACGCGACCAGTGACGCGAGCGATGCTGCCCGACCCGGCCGGGAGCGGGATGTCGTACTCGATGCGGGCGACGAACGCGTCACCCTCGGCCGCGAGCCGCTTCGCCGGCGCGTCGGCGATTGCCGCGGGACCGACGAGCGCCGCCGCAGCGATCGCCGCGATCAACACGGTGTGTGCGACGACCCCGGCCGAGGGCCCCCTCCGGCGTCGACGGTCGCGCTGCTTCCGAGGCGGTGCGTCGACGCGCGCGCCGGCGAGTGTGTTCAGCGCACCGCGCACGTGGGCGACGCCGCACACCGCGACTGCGAGCAGGCCCGACACCGCGCCGCGCACGATCGCGACGCGCGCCAGAGAGGGGAGCGGTGGGAGCAGCCACCCGGCGAACGCGAACGCGAGGAGTCCGGCACCGGCGAGGTACACGAGGGCCTGCGGTCCGAGCGGGTGCTTGGCGTTCACGCCGGCGAGCGCGCCGTCGTCGACGGCGATCCGCCCGAGGGCGGCGTCGACGCGGCCCCACCGCATCGCGAGGGCGCCGAAGATCGCGGTGATGATCACGACGACGATCAGCGCGTCGGCGCGCGCCGCCGACTCGGTGAGCGGGCGGTAGTCGCGGAACAGGAGCACCGCGAAGGCGGCGTTGAAGACCGCCTGCACGAGGCCCATCGGCAGCGCGATGTCGCGCCACGCGCGTCGTCGCAGGGGTACCGCCGGCGCAACGACGGCCCGCCGTGCCGCCGTCATCCCCTCGGCGCGGCCGACGAGCCCGGCGACGACCGACGCCGCCGTGCCGACGACGACGAGCGCGACCGCCGTCACGACGAACGGCGCCTGTCGCCCCCGCAACGTCGCGGCGACGAGGAGTGCCGCTGCCCCTGCCCACGCGCCGACTCCCGCACCCCACACCAGGGCGCTGCGTCGGAGGCGGCGGCCGTCGAACGCGTCACCCTCCACGTTCTGGTCGCCGGATCCGGACGGAATCGGGTCCGATCCTGCGACCGGGACAAGTGGGTCGTCGTTGCTCGCGACGCGTCCGTCGAGGATGGCCAGCGCGCCCTCGAAGACGCCGAGCGGCCGGCCCATCAATCCCGAGGTGACGCCCACGCCGGCCACGACGGCAGCCAGGACGCCGGGCGACAGCAGGTTGTGCGCCGCCCGCGAGATCGCCAGCGCGGCGGCGACCGTGAGCAGCACGGACTGCACGGCGACGGTCCCGATGCCCTCGGCGACGAGGTGCTGGCGCGGTGTGCGCCGCTGCGGCGCGCTCACCGCGGCTCCTGGCGGAACACGCTCGGGCAGCCGGCGTACTGGGGCGGGATGCCCGTCCCGGGCGGGAGCGGCGTGGTGTCGAACTGGGGCGTGATCTGCGTCCACCGCAGCTCGCCGTCGTGCTTCTGCACCTGGATGACGTAGCCGCCGTGCAGCGCGACGTGGCACTGCGGCGTCCACGTCCACGTCGGCTGGTTCGGATCGTTCGTGAGCCCGGGTCGCCAGTTGCGCAGCCCGTTGAGCGCGTCGCGCAGCCCCTCACGGGTGATGTCGTCGCCGAGCGACGCGATCGCGTCGCGCATCAGCAGCGCGGACACGAAGTACGAAGCCGTGACCGACGAGTACGACTCGGTGCTCGACGACACCTTGCGCACGTACTCCTTGTACGCGGGCACGTCGTACAGCGCACCGAACGCGTCGAAGGCGTACATGCCGAGCGAGTAGTCGCCGAGCGCCTGCGGGATCACCGGGACGCCGATGAGGTAGCCGCCCCATCCCTTCGGCGGCTTGTAGGCCTGGAGCTGCGCCTCGACGCCGCACTTGATGACGTGGGCGGCGTCGATCTCGAAGTCGATGAAATCGACGCCGGCGTTGCGCGCCTGGCTGATCGCGTCGGAGCACGACGTCTGGTCGGGACCGAACGGCACGAGCAGCGGCTTCTCGACGCCGTACGCCGTCCAGTCGCTGGCGGCCTGTTCGGCGTACTTGCGGCTGTAGTTCGCGGCGCCGGCGTCCAGGTAGAAGATCGCCGCCTTCTTCACACCGAGTTTCTTGGCACCGAACCACGCGGTCGACATCGATGCCAGCCGCTGCGGACCGCCCACGGGGAACCACCACGGGTTGGTGAACTCCTCGTCGAACTGGCCGAGGTGGAACACGGGGATGCGCTGGGCGGCGACGTACTCGCCGGTGATCGGCGCATAGAGCATCGCCAGCGCGAAGACCTTGTCGACCTCGACGAGGCGCTTCGCGTTCGTGAACTGCTTGGCCGGGTCGCCGCCGTCGTCGTAGAGCACGAGGTCGATGCGCCGGCCGTTGATGCCGCCGTGGTCGTTGATGTAGCGCACACCCGCCGCGAACCCGACGGCGATCTGCTCGCCGTACACCGCGGCGGGGCCGGACGTGAACGTCGACCCGCCGATGCGGATCGACGTGTCGGTCACGCCCGGCGGATAGTCGCGCGAGGCACGTGCCACGCCTGACGCGCTCGCCCGGGGCTGCCCGCTGCTCGCGCCGTTCGTGTCGCCGGCGCCGGCGCTCGTCGGGCGCGTGCCGCCCGCGCCATCCGCGGCGGTGGCGTCACCGACCGACGGGTTGGTTGCATCGCCGGCCGCGCCGATGGCGAGCGCATCGCTGCGATTGCCGCCGCCGGGACCGGTCGCGGCGACGTCGTCGAGGCGGGGGACCGTGGCGCCGGCGGCGGCCACGGCGAGGACGAGTCCCAGCGCGCCGACGGCGACGAGGCGGGCGCGCCAGGAGATCGTCCTCCTGCGCACTCCGCGTCCAGCGGCCACCCACACCCCCCAGCGGGACTCTCGTCGGCGCCCAAACCTGACATTTGACGCGGGTCGCCGTCAACCGCACGGAACGGGCGTCGCAGCCGCGGCTCCCCGCGCTTCAGGTGGGGTGCGCCGGGCTGGACCTGACGCGTCGCTCAGGTGGGTGCGGTCAGCCGCAGCTCGAGCACCGTCGCGAGGTCGTCGGCGACGCCCGCCGGCACCTCGATCTGCAGCTCGCCGACGGGATCGGCGTTGCGCAGGATCTGGTCCACGACGGACACGCGCGGCCGGAAACGGAGCGTCGCCCCCGTCCCGAGGTCGCACACCGACTCGACGCGCCGCACCGGCACGCCGCGCACGGTGACGGTGTCGTACGGCCGGGCGAGCAGGTGGAGGAACACGCGGTCGCCGGCGCGGGTGGACGGGCCGTACCACTGCCACGGGGCGAGGCCGGGTGAGGTGGCCACGATCGAGTCGCCGTGGCGGTCCATCCACGCGGCGACCGTCTCGAGGCGCTCGACCTGCTCGGGTGGGAGCGAGCCGTCACCACGCGGGCTGACGTTGAGCAGCAGGTTGCCGCCGCGCGCCGCGACCTCGCAGAGCGTGTGCACGAGTGCGCGCGCCGACTTGTAGTCGGTGTCGCCCGGCACGTACCCCCACGACTCGTTCATCGTGAGGCACGTCTCCCAGCGCTGCGGCGGCGGCTCGGGCGGGACGAACTGCTCGGGTGTGATGAAGTCGGTGGCGCCGGGAAGGCGGTCGTTCACGAGGATCGACGGCTGCAGCTCGTGGATGCGCGCGAGCAGGTCGTCGGCCCGCCACTCGGCCGGTGTGCGCTCCCATGCGCCGTCGAACCACAGCAGGTCGATCGTGCCGTAGTTCGTGAGGAGCTCTTCGATCTGGCCGAACTGGTACGTGACGAAGCGGTCCCACACCTCCGGTGTCGAGCGCGCGCCCGTGCCGTAGCCGTACGGCCGGTCGTCGTCGGTGAGCGCGGGGTAGTCCGGGTGGTGCCAGTCGGGCAGCGAGTAGTAGAGCCCGACGCGCAGTCCCTCACCCCTGAACGCGTCGACGAACTCGGCGACGAGGTCGCGGCCGCAGGGCGACGTCGCGACGGAGTGCTCCGACCACCGCGACGGCCACATCGAGTACCCGTCGTGGTGGCGGGCCGTGAAGACGGCGTAGCGCATGCCGGCGCGGCGGGCGAGCGCGGCCCACTCCTTCGCCGCGCCGGGCGCGGGATCGAACGTCGCCGCGCTCGATTCATACGCGGCCACGGGCATGCCCGGCCTGCTGCTCGGAAGGACGTCGACGCCGCCGGTGAGCGGCCACGACAGCTCCACACCCTGCTGGGACGAGTGCCCCCAGTGGACGAACATGCCGAAGCGGGCCTCGTCGAACCACTCCGCGCTCATCGCTTGCCCCTCGCCGGAGTGGGCTCGACGAGGCCGATGGCATCGGCCCACAACGTCGTCAGCATGTCGATGACGTCGTCCGCGGGGAGCTGGTCGCCGTCGGGCGGGTCGAACACGAACGCCAGGTAGCAGTACCGGTCGACCATCGCCGTGAGGGCGCGAGCGGTCTCGGCCGGGTCGAGGTCGGCTCGCACGAGCTCGTGGTCGCGCGCCTCACGCAGCGACATCTCCACCGCGCCGTTCATCTCGCGCGCGAGGTCGCGGTACAGCGACGCGAGGTCGGGCTCGAGGTGGCGGACCTCCTCCCACACGCGCTGGAACGCCGCCGACGAGCGGTAGCCCTCGACGAAGCGAGCCAGCATGCGGCGCAGACCGAGGCGGCCGCGTGACGGGTCCCACTGCTGCGCGTTGCCGCGAAGCTCGACGGACCCCGCCTCGACGAGGGTCGCCATGATCTCCGAGCGGTCGCGGAAGTACTGGTAGAACGCGCCGAGGCTGACACCGGCACGTTCGGCGATGTCGGCGACCGAGGTCGCCTGGTAGCCGCGCTCGGAGAACACCTCGTACGCGGCGCCGAGCAGCGTCAGGCGGGTGCGGGCCGCCTTCTTCCCGAGCGGAAGCTCCTTGCCGCGTTCGCGTCGGACGGCGTCGTCCGACTCGCTCGCGGCCTTGACGATGCGCCAACCGAGATCGTCCGTCGCGACGGTCGTGGCGGCTGCGTCGCTCATGACTCGTCCGCGCCGACGGGACGTCCGTCGATGATCTGGTCGAGGTACTCCGACAGGCCGTAACCGGTGCGCCCGTCGCAGGTCCACTCGGTCATCCCCTCGGAGATGCGGGTGACGAGCGAGTTGCCCTCGGGGTCCTTGCGCCGGTTGCGCAGCGGGATGAGTGACAGGACGCTGCCCTCGATGGCGTACTCGCGCTCGGCCGTGCGGGCGCGCACGCGGACCTTCTGGTGGTAGACGTCGTCGCCCGTCCAGTCGGTCTCGATCGTCGCGTGCTCGACGTTGTCGTAGCGACCGTCGGTGAACACCATCCCCGCGCTCGACCGTCCGCCCTGGCGCGTGCCCGCGGTCGTCACCATCAGGCCGAAGTCGTCGCCGAAGTTCATCGTCAGCCAGCGGTACCACCACGGGCTCTGCCAGTAGCGCGGTCCCCACGAGTGGTCGCGCAGGCCGAACCCGTCGATGTCCCACTCACGGTCGCCGACGGTGATCGAGCCTCGGGCGCCGACGTGCTGCTCGTAGTGACCCCGGGCGAACCCCTTCTCGGCGTTCTCCTCGATCGGTGTGCCGTCGTCGTTGACCGGCTCGCCGCCTGCCATCGGCGAGAGGCCGCGGTAGGTGAGGCGCACGGTGCACGGCTCGTACGGGTTCTCGCGGAACGCCTTGCCGGGGTCGGCCATCTCGAGCGGGTCGTCGAGCATGCACACCTTGCCGTCGTAGGTGACGGTGAGCTCCTCGAACGGGGTGACGACCTCGAAGCGCATGCCGCCCGCCTCGAACGCGTCGTTGTTGTCGATCTCGGGGCGGGCGTACATGAACCCGACCGTGCCGTCGGGCAGGTAGATGCACGTCGTCATCTCCGCGTAGCCCTCGTTCGCCCGGTTGCCGAGCCGGAAGAAGCCGCCGACGCGCTGCGTCGCGTCGTAGACGTTGAAATACATGCTCTCGTTGAAGTTCGCCGCTTCCTCGAGGGCGTGCATGTGCTCGTCGGACGGGTCCAGCCGCAGCTTCGTCATTGCCGGCCACCTCTCGTCGTGCGGACCTGAGGTGTGTATCAGGTTTCGCGGCGGCGGAGCGACGTGGCGAGCCAGGCCCCGGTCGCGGCACCGGCGATCGACGTCGCCAGCGTCAGCGCCGCGACCGGCCGGCGGTGACGGCGAAGGTTCGTCGCCGCGACGATCGCATCGCCGGCGTCGGCGGCCGCGCACGCCGTCATCGCCCACCGCCGCGCCGTCGACTTCGGTGGCGTCGCGAGTGCGGCGGCGACGAGCGCGAGGTCGCGAACGCCGAGCAACCGCCCGAAGGTCGCCCGCTCCCCAGGGTCGCCGAGCAGCCGGGCGCCGAGCCGTGGCGCGACGAGCAGCCCGACACCGGCGCCGAACCGCAGCCCGGTGTACGCGCGGGCGATCATCGGTCGCCGAGCGGGACGACGCGGTCGACGAACTCGAGGACGGCGTCGTTGAACGCGTCGTTGCGATCGCCGGCGACCATGTGGCCGGCGCCGGCGACGTCGACGACCTCGGCGTGGGGAACGAGCCGGCGCAGCTCCTGCACGCCCTCCTCGCTGACGATGTCGCTCATGCGGCCGCGCACCAGCAGCGTCGGGACCGTCACGCGCGCGGCGGCGGCCGCGAGGCGGTCGTGGTCGACGAGGCCGCTCTGGCCGTCGATCCCGCCCCGCCCGCTGACGAACGCCGGGTCCCAGTGCCAGTACCACCGGCCGTCGTCGCGGCGCCGCAGGTTCTTCTGCAGTCCCGACACGTCGCTGGGGCGCGGGCGGTTGGGGATGAACGAGGCGATGGCGTCGGCGGCGGCGTCGAGCGAGGCGAACCCGTCCATCCCGCCGGCCATGAAGTCGCGGATCCGCATCGCGCCGTCGAACTCGACGCGTGGCGTGACGTCGACGAGCACGAGCGCGGACGCACGAGCGAGGCCTTCGCCGATCGTCGTGAGCGACGCCAGGCCGCCGAGCGACGCGCCGACGAGGACGGGGTCCGGCATCGACGGTTCGGAAGAGAGCGACGCGACGACGGCGGCGGTGTCGTGGGCGAACGCGGTCATGCCGTAGTCGCCATCCGTGGCCCACTCGCTGTCGCCGTGCCCGCGCAGGTCGACCGACACGGCGTACCGGCCGCCGGCGGCGAGCACGTCGCCTGCGGTGCCCCACGCGTGCCGCGTCTGCCCGCCGCCGTGCAGCAGCACCACTGCCGGGTCCGAGGTCGAGCCCCACGTTGTCGCCGCCAGGGACAGCCCGTCGCCGGGCACACGGATGTCGGTCGCCGCCGTCACGCGAACGACCGTCGCACACGGGGGACGACGTCGTCGATCCACGCGTCGAGTGACTCGGCCGGCCACGGCGCCCGCAGCGCGATGTTGACGGCGTCGGCGCCGGCGTCGACGTACTCGGCGATCCGCGCCACCGCGTCGTCGGGAACGCCGGTGAGCCCACCGGCCATCACCCGCGGCGCCAGGTCGCCCCAGCGCGCCTCGACCGACGCACGGACCGACGCCGCGGTCGCGACGTCGGGCGCGAGCATGAACTGGAGGTTGATCGCGCGCCGGATCGCCGACGGATCCCGACCCTCGCTCTCGCACCACGAGTCGAGCACGCCGTTCAGCCGCCGGAACTCGTCGGGCGGCACGTACGCGGCGTTCCAGCCGTCCGCGTGGCGGGCGGCGATGCGCAGCGTCCGCTTCTCGCCGATACCGCCGATCCAGATCGGCAGCCGTGGCTGCACGGGTGGCGGCTCGCACGACGCGCTCTCCAACCGGAACCACTCGCCCCCGTGGCTGACGCGCTCGCCGTCGTCGGTCAGCAGCGACCGCACCAATGGCACAGCCTCCTCGAGCATGTCCAGGCGCGCGCCAACGGGCGGGAAGTCGTAGCCGTAGGCCTTCGCCTCCCACTCGTGCCAGCCTGCGCCGAGCCCGAGCTCGAAGCGGCCGCCGCTCAGGTGGTCGAGCGTCGTCGCCGCCTTGGCGAGCTGCCCGAGGTTGCGGTAGCCGACGTAGAACACGAGGCAGCCGATCCGCGCTCGAGACGTCTCACAGGCGAGCGCAGCGAGCGTGGCGACCGCCTCGAAGTGCGCCACGTCGCCGCCCTCGTACGGCGCCTCGTAGAAGTGGTCCCACGCCGAGATCCAGTCCATCGACTCGTCGAGGCGGCGCCACAGCGCGCGCAGCTCGTCCATCGAGAGGTTCTGCTGGCCGACGTGCACACCCAGGGACACGCTCATGGGTGCAGGATCGTACGATCGCCGCCATGGGGGAGCAGGTGGCGGGGACGCTCACGTTCGTCTTCACCGACATCGAGGGCAGCACGCGCCGCTGGCAGCGTCACGGCGACGCGATGCGCGACGCGCTCGAGCGGCACGACTCCATGGCGGCCGACGTGATCGAGGGCGCCGGCGGACGCATCTTCAAGCACACGGGTGACGGTGTCTGCGCGGTGTTCGGGTCGTCCGGCGCAGCGGTCGAAGCCGCCGTCGAGCTCCAGCGCCGTCTCGTCGCTGCCGCCGCGGCGGGCGAGTGGGACGCGGTCGACGGGCTCGCCGTTCGCATCGGCGTCCACACCGGCGAGGCGACGACACGTGACGGCGACTACTTCGGACCGGCGCTCAACCGCGTCGCCCGGATCATGGCGGTCGCGCACGGCGGCCAGATCCTGCTCTCGAACGCGACCGCCGCGCTCGTCGGGCCCGCGGTCGGCGACGTCACGATCGTCGACCTCGGCGAGCACGCGCTGCGCGACCTCGACGTGCCCGAGCGGCTCCACCAGGCGAACGCGCCCGGCCTCCCGACAGACTTCCCCCCGGCTCGGGTGGCGCCGCGGCGTGGGGGCGGTGCGAGCCGGCTGCCCGTCGCCCGCACGGCGTTCGTCGGCCGCCGCGCCGACATCGAGGCCGTCGCCGCGCTCGTCACCGACGACGCCGACCCGCTCGTCACGCTCGTGGGCATCGGCGGTACCGGCAAGACACGACTCGCCGTCGAGGTCGCCGAGTCGGTGCGAGACCGCTACGACGGCGTCGCGTTCGTCGACCTCGCGCCGCTCACCGACGGCGGTCAGATCCCGACGGCCATGGCCGCCGCGCTCGGCATCTCCGTGGGCGGTGGGCCCGGCGCCGGCGCGGTGCTCGATGCCGTCGTCGCCGGGTTGGCGGTGCGTTCCCACCTCGTCGTGCTCGACAACTGCGAGCACCTCGTCGACGACTGTGCCGAACTCGTCGACATGCTCCTCGACGCCTGTCCGGACGTCACCGTGCTGGCGACGAGCCGCGAGGCGCTCGCGGTGGAGGGGGAGCGCACGTGGCCCGTCGGGTCGCTGCCCGCGGACGACGCGGTCGCGCTCTTCGTCGACCGCGCCCTCGCCGCCGACGCGCGCGTCGACATCACGTCGCCCGGCGCCCGGGCGACGGTCGAGGAGATCTGCAGGCGGCTCGACGGCATCCCGCTCGCAATCGAGCTCGCCGCGTCGCGCGTCGCGCACCTGTCACCCGAGGAGGTGGCGGCGCGCCTCGACGACCGCTTCCGTCTCCTGACCGGCGGCCGCCAGCGCCGCGCCCAGCGCCAGCAGACGCTCCAGGCGACGATCGACTGGAGCCACGATCTGCTCGATGGCGGCGAGCGCGCACTGTTGCGGCGCGCCTCCGTCTTCGCCGGCGGGTTCACGCTCGAGGCGGCCGAGCGCGTGTGTGTCGAGGACGACATCGACGTTCGTCGCGTCGTCGACCTTCTCGGTGCACTCGTGGCGAAGTCGCTCGTGATCGCTGATCGCTCGACGGCGTCGACGCGCTACCGCATGCTCGAGACGATCCGCCTCTACGCCGCCGACCGTCTCGTCGAGGCTGGCGAGGCCGAGAGAATTCGCGACGCGCACGCCGCGTGGTGGCGCGAGTGGGTCGAGCGCTTCCCGGCGGACGAACGCTGTGTGCGACTCGACACGGTCCTTGCACTCGAGGCCGAGCTCGACAACCTCCGTGCCGCGATCGACTGGTGGCAGACGTCGGAGAGAGTCGAGCTCGCGGCCGATCTCACGGCATCGATCGCGGGCGTGTGGTCCCTCGGCGGCTACCACGAGGAGGGGTGGCGCCGGCTGCGCGAGCTGTGCGACGGCGACGGACTCGCCGACGACGTACGTGCCCGGTGCCTCGCCGCGCTCGCCTTCATCTCGATGGTGATCGGCGACTTCGCGCTGATGCACGACTCCGCGATGCGGTCGATCGAGATCGACCCGGGTGGCGCCTATGCGCCGATGGCGTGGTCGCACGCCGGGCTCGCGCTCGTCTTCGATCCCGGCCGTTACGCCGAGGCGCACAATCGGTTCGACGAAGCCCGGCGCGCAGCCACCGCTCGGGACCACTCCGCGTTTCGCGAGGGCGCCGACGGCGTCGAGGCGCACTTCTTCGTCGTCGAGGGCCGCTTCGATCTCGCGCTGTCGCTCGGTCCGCCGCCGCCCGCGCGCGACTCCTGGGCCGAACTGAACCTGCGGTTGGCCCACCATGCGGCCCACCTGCTGCGCGGGGAACCCGAGTGCGCGCTCGATGCCATCGAATGGCTGGCAGCGGCCTGGCCCGAGTGGATCCAGGCGCAGCGAGCGCTCGCGCTGCTCGACCTCGGCGATCGTGGCGGCGCGCGAGCGGCGACCCTCGCGGGCGCGCGGCTCTTCCTGGAGCAGCCGTATCCGTTGCTCGTCGCCGACACGCTCGTCGCGTTCGCCGCGCTCGCGCTCCACGACGGCGATGCCGCTCGCTGCGTCTCCATCCTCGCCGCGACCACGGCCGAGCGCGGTCTCGCCTCGTTCCGGTCACCGTCGATCGCCATGCTGTCGCGTCGTTACCTCGACCGGGCGCGCGATCGGCTGACACCCGAGGACTACACCGCGGCGCGCGCCGCCGGGCGGGTCGCCGGGTCACTGGCCACGTTCCACGCCGAGCTCGAACGCCTCGAGAACGAGGCGATGGAGGTGTCCGCCTGATCGTGAACGTCGACGAGGTCCTCGCCGGACTGACACTCGAGGAGAAGACGTCGCTCACCGCCGGCGCCGACTTCTGGTCGACGGTCGCGATCGAGCGCGTCGGCATCCCGAGCGTGCGGGTGACGGACGGGCCGAGCGGCGCGCGCGGCGCCCACATCCCCGGTGTCGGCGGTGTGCCGTCCGTGTGCATCCCGTGCGGGTCGGCGATGGGCGCGACGTGGAACCCGGCGCTGACGGAACAGATCGGCGCGCTCGTCGGCCGCGAGGCGCGCGACCGCGGGTGTCGCGTGCTGCTCGCGCCGACCGTCAACCTGCACCGGTCACCGCTCGCCGGCCGCAACTTCGAGTGCTACTCCGAGGACCCGTTGCTGTCGGGTGTGCTCGCGGCCGCGTTCGTGCGCGGCGTGCAGAGCCGTGAGGTGATCGCGACGGTGAAGCACTTCGTCGGCAACGAGGCCGAGTTCGAGCGGGGCTCGATCAGCTCGGTGATCGACGAGCGCGCCCTGCGCGAGCTGTACCTCGTGCCGTTCGAGCACGCCGTGCGCGACGGGGGCGCGCTGGCGGTGATGACGTCGTACAACCGCGTGAACGGGAAGTGGAACACCGAGCGACCCGAGCTGCTGCTCGACCTGCTGCGCGGCGAGTGGGGGTTCGGCGGGCTGGTGATGACCGACTGGTTCGGCGTCGTCGACACGGTGGTCTCCGCGCGCGCCGGCCTCGATCTCGAGATGCCCGGGCCGGGCCGGGCGTTCGGTCCGGCGCTGCTGGCGGCGGTGAAGGCGGGCGACGTCGACGAGTCGTCCGTCGACGACATGGTGCGCCGGCTGCTGTCGACGTTCGACCGGTTCGGGATCCTCGACGCGCCAGTGGCCCCGGTCGCGCCGGCGGGCGACCTGACCGAGGATCGTGCGCTGGTCCGTCGGGCGGCGATCGAGTCGACGGTGTTGCTGCGCAACGACGGTGTGCTGCCGCTCGACGCGACGGCCGGGGTGGTGCGCCGCGTCGCCGTCGTCGGCCCGAACGCGAACGCGCCCCGGATCATGGGCGGTGGTTCCTCGCAGGTGCTCCCGCACCCGGTCGAGACGCCGCTCGCCGCGTTGCGCGTCGCGCTCGGCGACGGCGTCGACGTCGTGCACGAGCGCGGGTGCGTCATCGACCGGAGCGCCCGGCCGATCGGCGCGCGTGGCCTGGTCGCGCCGGACGGCTTCGACGTCGAGGTCGTCGACGGCGAGGGCCGGTCGGTCGCACGGCAGTCGCTGCCGGACACGAAGTTCCTGTTCTTCGAGCCGCCGGATGCGGCCATCACCAAGGGCGAGGCGTGGTCGCTGCGGGTGACCGGCACTGTCGTGCCCGAGGAGACGGGGCGGTACGACCTCTCGCTCGCGCAGGCCGGCGCGACACGCGTGTCGATCGGTGGCGCGGTCGTGCTCGACGGGGTGGCCGATCCGCCACCGCCGGGCGGGTCGGAGTTCTTCGGGCTGGCGAGCAAGGAGCTCACCGGCGGCGTCGACCTCGTCGCCGGGCGGCCGGTCGACGTCGTCGTGGAGTTCTTCGCGCCGGCCGGCGGGTTCGCGTTCGGCGCTCGTGTCGGCTTCCGGCTACCGGAGCCCGCCGACCTCATGGAGCGCGCGGTTGCCGCGGTTCGCGACGCGGATGTCACCGTGGTCGTCGTCGGGACGAGCGAGGAGTGGGAGTCCGAGGGCCGCGACCGCACGTCGTTCTCGCTGCCGGGCCGCCAGGACGAGCTCGTGCGCCGGGTCGCCGGCGCCTGCGCGCGGACGGTCGTCGTGGTGAACGCCGGCGCGCCGGTCGACCTGCCATGGGTCGACGACGTCGGTGCCGTCCTGCAGTGCTGGTTCGGCGGGGAGGAGATGGGCCCGGCGCTCGCCGACGTGCTCGTCGGTGCGGCCGAGCCCGGCGGGCGGCTGGCGACGACGATCCCGGTGCGGATCGAGCACAACCCGTCGTACGACAACTTCCCGGGCGAGAACGGCGAGCTGCGCTACGGCGAGGGTCTGTTCATGGGCTACCGGGGCTACGACCACCGGTGCCTTCCCGTGCGGTTCCCGTTCGGTCACGGTCTCGGGTACACGACGTTCGCGATCGGCGCGCCGTCGGTCGAGGCGATGCCGGCCTCCGGCGCCGTTGCGTTCGAGGTGCGCGTGCCGCTGACGAACACCGGCGGCCGGCGGGGGAGCGAGGTCGTGCAGTGCTACGTCGCTCCCGTCGGTGACACCCGGCTGGCCCGGCCGCCGAAGGAGCTCAAGGCGTTCGCCAAGGTCGAGCTCGACCCCGGCGAGTCGACCGTCGTGTCGTTGACCCTCGACGAGCGCGCCTTCGCCTACTGGGACCCGGGCCAGTCCGACTGGGAGGCGATCCAGCCCCGCCGGGCCCAGCTCACCGCCGTCGAGGCCGGCATCACCCAGGACCGGCGGGCGCCGGGGTGGCAGGTCGACCCCGGCACGTACCGGCTCCTCGTCGGGCGCTCGTCGGCCGACCTGCCGCACGCCGTCGACGTCGTGATCCGCGGGTCGTAGCGCGCAGGCGGACGCGCGATCCTCCCACACATTCGGAGTTCTCGACCCGAAACGGCATCAGAACTCCGATTGTGTTGGAGGATGCGCGAGCGGCACTGCCGCAGACGGAGCTACACGACGACAGTGAGGACCATCAGTCCCAGCACGACCGTCTGCGCGCTGTGGACGGCGATGCCGATCCACGCACTGCGGTAGCGCTTCGTCGGATAGACGACGAGGAACGTGTCGAGCAGGGTCCCCGGAATCCGCCACGGGACGTGGATGTGGTACGCGGTGAACAGCAGGCCGTTCGCGATCCAGTCACGGTCGCCGAACGCGCCCTGCATCCGGGGCAGTAGCACGCCACGGAACAGCAGCTCCTCGCCGAGCACGGTGTTGAAGAGACCCATGACGAGGAACAGCGCGTACACGCCCCACGCGCCGTGGAAGAACGCCTTGCCGGCGTCGCTCGACAGGAAGTCGCCGAACGCCCGGCTGGCCGGCTCGGGCAGGCCGATCATCCCTTCGATCGCCGTACCGATGACGAGCGGGATGACGACGAGCCACAGGCGGCCGCCGACGCGGCCGGTCTTCGGGCTGCGCGGCTTTCGGAGCCACAGCGCCTCCTTGATGCGCGTCCAGCGCAGGCTCCGTTGCTCGTAGCCGACGAGCGCCATCGCCAGGACGAACTGCCAGACGAGCCCGGCGGTGAGGCACGCGAGCAGCGGCCGCATCATCGACTCGATGCCGCTGCCGTGCGCGATCGCCGGGGCGACGATCCACGACAGCGCTCCCATCGGCAGTGCCGCCGCGGCCCAGATCATGAAGATGCCGCGCCGGCTGTACTGCGTGACGGTGATCGCCCGCTCGGCCGGCGTCACGTCGGTCGGTCGGTTGGTGGTGGTCGTGGGCGTGGTGGTGGTCATGTCGGTCGTTCCCTCCGGCTCGTGCTCATGCCGCCGCGGCCGCCGGCAGGTGCCCGGCGTCCACGTGGTCGATGAGGTCGGTGATGGTCTCGAAGTGCAGGCGGCACCACGCGCAGGTGGCGTGTGAGCCCGCCGGCGGTGGCAGGTGGGTGGGGGCGTTGCTCGTGGTGTCG
>DASSOZ010000202.1:0-14169 GCA_035700105.1 Acidimicrobiales bacterium | reverse complement strand
ACGTGCTCCGGGTGCCGAGCGGCATCGACGACGGCGACGATCTCGTCGCCGAGCAGCTCGTCACGCTCGAGCAGCGCGTCGCGCAGCGCCTCGACGACGTGACGGTTCTCGTCGAGCATCCGCTGCACGGCCGCCTTGGCGTCGTTGAGGATGCGGTCGACCGCCTCGCGCCCCGTGTCCGTCGAAAGGACCTTGGCGACGACGTTCTGGGCACCGGCGACGGCCATGGCGTCGTACGAGATCAGCGAGCCGGCCATGCCGAGCGACCCGACCATCTGGCACGCCGCCTGCGTCGCCGCCTGCAGGTCGCCGGACGGGCCCGTGCCGGCCTCGCCGAAGAACAGCTCCTCGGCCACCATCCCGCCCATCGCGATCTGGATGAGCGTGAGGATCTCCGAGCGGGTCTTGGTGAAGCGCTCCTCGAGGTCGGAGTGGGCGAGCAGGCCGAGCGCGTCGCGCCGCTTGATGATCGACAGCACCTCGAGCTTGCGGTCCTTGCCGACGAGCGCCGCGACCGTCGCGTGCCCCGCCTCGTGGGTGGCGATCGTGCGCCGCTCGAGGTCCGTGTACTCCACCGGCTGCTTGAGACCGATCTCCTCGGTCATCTTCGCCTGCTGCACGTCGTACCAGTCGAGGCGGTCGGCGCCGCGGCGCAGCGCCCACACCAGCGCCTCGTCGAAGAGGTGCTCGATCATCACCGGCGAGTAGCCGAACGTCATCGCCGCCAGCGCGTCGCGCTTGGCCGGGTCGTCGAGCTCGGCGTCGTGCGCCTTCTTGGCGAGGTAGTAGTCGATGATGTCGCGCCGGCCGGTGCGGTTCGGCACGTCGAAGAAGATGCTGCGGTCGAAACGGCCGGGGCGCAGCAGCGCCGGGTCGAGGTCGGACGCCCGGTTGGTCGCGCCGATCACGAGGATGTTGGCCGCGGGCGCCTTGGGCTTCGCGAGCTGACGCGTCGCCGGCAGCCACCGGTTGACGACGTCGATCATCCAGCCACGGAAGCGGACGCCGGCGGGTGGCGCGTCGAACGACTGCAGCTGGATCAGCAGCTCGTTGACGACCCCGCTGATCCCCTCCCGGCTGGTCGACGCGCCCATGCCGCTGCGGGCCGCGCCGATCGCGTCGATCTCCTCGATGAAGCCGATGGCGCCGCCCTCCTTGCGGGCGTACTGGCGCAGCGCCTTGAAGTACGAGCGGATCTTGCGGTTCGTCTGGCCGTAGTACATCGACTGGAACGCCGACGACGAGACGAACAGGAACGGCACACCCGCTTCCTTCGCCATGGCCTTCGCCATGTACGTCTTGCCGGTCCCGGGCGGTCCCTCGAACAGGATCGCCCGGCGCGGCGTGCCGCCCATCTGCTCGCGGAACGTCTTGAACGCGAGGAAGAGGTTGAGCGTCTTGACCACCTCGTCGACGACCGCGCCGGCGCCGCGAACGTCGTCGAGCGACGTGTCGATCTCGCTGGCCCGGTACAGGACGTGCGGCGACCTCCCGGCCCCGAGGACGGGGGCGCCGATGGCGAGGACGAGGACGGCGGCGAGCAGGAACCCCGGGATGAACTCCGGCGGGATCGGCATCGACGGCGACGGCAACGGCGCGTGCCCGTTGACGAGACGCCAGACGATCCAGACGAACACGAGGGCGAGGACGACGGCGACCCGGCGCAGCCGCTGCTGGCGCGACCGCTCCCGCAGGACCATCACATCGGCGACCGCACTCCGCAGCACGCTCGCCTGCGCCAGACCTTCGACGTCCATTCTCACTCTCCGTGGTGGTCCCAGCACAGGCGAGAGTACCCGTCGGCGGGCGGCCCGGAAACCCCGGGGTTACCGCAGGTGGTCCGGCCGGCGGGGGCGGCGCAGCGGCCGGCCGCCGAGCGTGAACCACTGCCGGCAGCGGCGGCAGAACGTCAGCCGCGGCCCGGCGATGCCCGTCTCCACGTCGCCGCCGCAGTTGGGGCACCTCGTCGGGAGCAACGCCATCGGTGTCGATGGTCCTCCTGTGCGAGCCGCCCGACCATCGGGCGAACGACCCAAAGTTCCGGCCCCGAACGGGGGAGCCCTGCGCGGTCGGGCAAACCGGACCGACGGGCCCGAATGCCGGAATACCCGATCTGAGAAGTCGGGTTTATGATGGCGTACCGATGTCAGAACGACCGCAGCCGATCGACCCCCGCGGGCCCCGCTTCAACCAGGCCGTGCTGTGCGTCGCGCTGCTCGCCGCCTTCGTCCTCGACCTCCCGGTCGTGGTGCCCGTGTTTGCCGTGGTCCTCTTCCTCGGCGCCGCCTTCGGCCCCCGCTACGGGCCGTTCCTCCGCCTGTACCGCGACGTCATCCGTCCCCGCCTCCGGCCGCCGGCCGAGCTCGAGGACCCGCGCCCGCCCCGGTTCGCCTCGACGGTCGGGACCGTGTTCCTGACCGTCGCCACGCTGGCGTTCCTCGCCGGCGCCGACACGCTCGGCTGGGTCCTCGCCCTCGTCCCGGCCGCGCTCGCCGGCCTCGCCGCCGCCACCGGGATCTGCGTCGGGTGCGAGATGTGGCTGTTCGTCGCCCGCCGTCGTCACGTGGAGCTGGTGGCGTAGATGGCGATCCGCCTTGCGGTGGTCGTCGCGCTCGTCGCCGTGTTCGTCCTCGCCCGCGTCGCGTACCGGCGCTGGCGGGCCGGGCTGCACGCGGAGTCGCGTGCCGTCCCCGCGCTCCCCGATCACCTCGTCGCCGGCGCCGCCCGCACGTGGGTCGTGTTCACGACGCCGTGGTGCGCGTCGTGCGACACCGTCACGTCGCACCTCAGCACCGCCGAGCCCGACTCGCGGGTGGTCAAGGTGGACGCCACACAACACGTCGACCTCGCCGACGCGTTCCACATCCGCAGCGCGCCCACCGTGCTGCTCGCCGACTCGCTCGGCACGGTCCAGCGGCGCCTCGTCGGCGCGACCGCAGTCGCCGATTACGTCCGCATCGGCCAGTAGGGCCGCCGCCCCGCCGGCAGGTCCTTGCGTCGCGGGTTCGACTGGTCGCGCTCCGACACGATCGGATCCGTGACACCCCAGTCGGCGTCGATCTCCGGGTCGTCCCACGCGACGCCCAGCTCGTCGGCCGGGTTGTAGTAGCCGTCGACGAGATACGTGATCGTCATGTCGGTCACGGCGGCGAAGCCGTGCGCGACGCCCGGCGGGATGAACACGCCGAGGTGGTTGTCGCCGCTGAGCTCGAGCGACAGCGTGGCGCCGTCGGTCGGTCCGCCCTCGCGCAGGTCGTGCAGCACCACACGTGCGGTGCCGAACGGGACATACCAGTAGTCGGCCTGGTGCAGGTGGTAGTGCAGGCCGACGAGCGCCCCCGCCTTCCGGTCGCCGCGGTTGCCCTGGAGCATCTCGCGCCCGTTGGGGAACCACTCGCGCCGGTAGGTCTCGATGAACCGCCCCCGCTCGTCGCCGTGGATGTCGGGCTCGACCACGTAGACGCCCGCGACGACGTCGGACTCCTGCACCTTCGGCATCCGTCGAGACTTCTACAGCAGGGCGACGACCGCCAAGCCCGCGAGCACGACGTTGCGCACGACGTGCCACCACGACACCGGACGCGCCGACGACGCGTTCGGGGAACCGAAGCACGCGCACGGCACGTCGTCACCGTGCACGACGTGCACGACGATCAACCACGTGAACGCCGCCAGCAACACGACGGCGGCCAGCGCCGCCCACCGGAACTGCGCGGCGACCAGCGCGCCCACCGCGAGCTCGACCCACGGCAACGCCGGCACCGACCACGACGGCGCACCGAACGCCCGCGCCGACGCCGGCCACGCCCGGTCGCGCACCTTGAGGGCACCGGACGCCACGAACACCGCCCCGAGGACGACCCGGGCGGCGAAGACCACGCTGCTTTCGGTCACTTCGGTGCGCCAGAGCGGGTGCAACTCACCGAAAGCACCGGGAAGGTGGGCGTCAGTCGAGGTTGCGGTAGCCGCCGCGGTAGAACAGGAGCGGCTCGCCGTCGCGCGCGTCCATCTCGAGGCAGCGGCCGACGACGATCACGTGGTCACCGGCGTCGTGCTCGGCCTCGACGACACAGTCGATCCACGCGAGCGCGTCGTGCAGGACCGGGGCACCGCTCTCCCCGGCCCGCCAGCCGACACCCTTGAAGCGGTCCGCGCCCTTGGTGGCGAACAGCCGGCACACCTCTTCCTGGTCGTGCGCGAGCACGTTCACACAGAAGTGCCCCGCCGGCTGCATGCGGGGCCACGTCGTGGACGACTTCGCCGCGCAGAACAGCACGAGCGGCGGGTCGAGCGACACCGACGTGAACGAGTTCGCCGCCATCCCCGTCGGCTCGTCGCCGTCCATGGCCGTGACGATCGTGACGCCGGTGGCGAAGTGCCCGAGCACGGCGCGGTAGTGGGCGGCGTCGATCGTCGGGGCGTCGTCGGACACATCGCTCATACGAACGAGCGAACCTAGCGGCGCGCCCGTCAGCCGAGCGAGATCGTCAGTCCCTCGTGGGCGGCGACGATGTCGCCCAGCCCGGTCGCGGCGCCCTTCGCCCGCGCCGCCTCGAGCAGACGGTCGACGGCGTCGTCGCTGCGGGCCGGGTCGTGGTGGAACAACGCCAGCGTCTTGACGCCCGCCTCGCGCGCCACGGCCAGCGCGAAGTCGACGGTGCAGTGGCCCCAGTGCTTCTTCTGCTCGAACTCGTCGGGCGTGTACTGCGCGTCGTGGATCAACAGGTCGGCGCCGTCGCACAGCTCGAGCACGCCCTCGCTCACGCGCTTCGACCCGTCCATCGGCTCCTGGTGGTCGCTGATGTACGTGACGACCCGCCCGTTCCACTCGATGCGGTACCCGACGGTGGCGCCCGGGTGGGGCACGAAGCGGGCTGTCACCTTCGCGTCGCCCACCGGGAACACGGACTCGCCGATGCCGTGGAAGCGGATGTCGCCGCGCAGCTCGGCGGCGCGCACCGGGAAGTACGGCGGGCGCATCAGGTCGTCGAAGACCTGCTGCAGCGGGCCCTCCTCCTGCTCCGGCGCGTAGATGTCGAGGCGAGCACCGACACGGTCGATCGGTACGAAGAACGGCAGGCCCTGCACGTGGTCCCAGTGCAGGTGGGTGACGAGGGCCGATCCGGCGAACGAGCCGTCCTGCGCCAGCGTCTCGCCCCAGAAGCGCAGTCCGGTGCCGAGGTCGAGGACGATGGGTTCGTCGCCGTGCACCTCGAGGGCGACGCACGCCGTGTTGCCGCCGTACCGGCGATTCGCTTCACACGGGCACGGAGTCGAGCCACGAACTCCGTAGAAGGTGACGTTCAGCGCTCGACCCCCCTACGTGCGCACGCGAAGCGGGCGCACCAATGAATACAGCGTGCCGCTCACGGCGCATCGCCTGCAGGGCGATGCCCCTGGTGAGTGTCGCTGAGGGTACTCCCGGGTGAACGCTGTGTGATCTAGTGACGTACGTCACAGGTGGTCACACCGGTGCCGGGACCCCGCCCATCTTCTCCATCGCCAGCTTCATGTCGTGCGGGTTGCTCGCCGCCGACATCGCCTGGCGCAGCGTGATCTTCCCGGCCCGCAGCAGCTCGATCAGCGACTGGTCGAACGTGCGCATCCCGTAGAACTCGCCGTCGGCGATGATGTCGTGGATCTCGCCGGTGAGCTCCGGGTTGAGGATGCAGTTCTGCGTCCGGCCGTTGTTCACCATCACCTCGATCGCCGCGACCCGGCCGTCGCCGTCGGCGGTCGGCACGAGCCGCTGGCAGACGATCCCCCGCAGCGACCCGGCGAGAGCGACGCGGATCTGGTTCTGCTGGTGCGGCGGGAAGAAGTCCACGATCCGGTTGATCGTCTCGGAGGCGTCGATCGTGTGCAGCGTCGACAGGACCAGGTGCCCGGTCTCGGCCGCGGACAGCGCGGCGGCGACGGTCTCCTGATCGCGCATCTCGCCGACGAGGATCACGTCCGGGTCCTGGCGCATCGCCGCCCGCATCGCGTTGGCGAACGACGACGTGTCGACGCCGATCTCACGCTGGTTCACCGACGCCTGGACGTCGTTGTGCAGCACCTCGATCGGGTCCTCGATCGTGATGACGTGCACCTCGCGGTTGCGGTTGATCCAGTCGATCATCGCCGCCAGCGTCGTCGTCTTGCCGCTGCCGGTCGGGCCGGTGACGAGCACGAGCCCACGGTGCTCGCCGGCGAGTCGCTCGAGCACCGGCGGCATGCCGAGCTCGTCGAGGGTGACCGCCGACCCGCGCACGAGACGGAAGATGAGCGCGGTCGATCCCCGCTGGCGGAACGCGTTCGCCCGGAAGCGGCCGATGTCGGCGATGGCGTAGGCGAAGTCGGCCTCGTTCGTCGCGTCGAAGTGCTCGCGCACGTCGTCGCGCATGATCGACCGGGCCATCTCGGCGGTGACGGGCGGCGTCAGCGGCTCGGCGCCGGGGATGCGCTGGAGCACGCCGTTCACACGGATGCGCGGCGGCGACCCCACCTTCACGTGGAGATCCGATCCGCCGGCGTGCGCGAGCGCGGTGAGGTACTGGTCGAGAAGTGCGTGACCCACGTAGGTGGGTTCGGCACGCCTGTCGCTGTTCTTTACGACACGTCTGTCACAACGTGCGCCAGGCGATCTCGTGGGTGACGCAGCGACTGTCGCCGGGGGAGCTGAGCTGCCGGCAGGCCGCCTCGGTGAGATCCCACTGGATCGCCGAGGAGCCGTACGGCCCACGGTCGACGACCGGTGCCACGACCGTGCGGCCGTGCCACTCGAACTCGACCTGGGTGCCGCACGGAAGCGAACGGTGGGCGACGCCGACGAGGTCAGGTGTCAGCGTCTGCCCGCACGCGGTGCGATTGCCGTACAGGCCGGGGCCGTAGTACGTGGCGCCGGACACCTGCCATGGCGACGGATCGGCGGCAGCGGTGGGGGCGGCGACCGGCACGGCGACAAGGGCCGCGGCCGCGAGGACGAACGGGAGCACGCGAGCGCGCATGAGGAGATTCCTTTCTGCGTGTCGTGGCAACCCCGCCGGCAGGCCAACGTACCGAGACCGGGGTCTAGGGTCCCAATCGATGGAGTTGAGAGACGGGCGCATCACCGCCAACGGGGTCGAGTTCGGGCTGCTCGAGGCGGGACCGGCGGACGGCCCGCTGGCGCTGTGCCTGCACGGCTTCCCCGACACGGCGTACGGCTGGCGGCACCTGCTGCCGGCGCTGGCCGATCGCGGGTTCCGGGCGGTGGCGCCGTTCATGCGCGGGTACGCGCCGACCGCGGTCCCGGCCGACGGCGACTACTCGACGGGCGCGCTGGCGGCCGACGCGGTCGCGCTGCACGACGCGCTCGGCGGCCGCGACGACGCGGTGATCGTCGGCCACGACTGGGGCGCGATGGCGACGTACGGCGCCGCCGCCCACGCGCCGGACCGGTGGCGTCGGGTCGTCACGATGGCGGTCCCGCCGCTCGCGGCGATGGGCAACGCGTTCTTCGACTACGACCAGATCAAGCGGTCGTTCTACATGTTCTTCTTCCAGACGCCGCTCGCGGACATGGCGGTGCCGATGGACGACTTCGCGTTCATCGCCGGTCTGTGGCGCGACTGGTCACCGGGCTACGACGGCGTCGCGAGCGGCGACGTCGGACGCGTCGCCGACGCGCTGCGCGACCCGGCGCACCTGAGCGCGGCAATCGGCTACTACCGCTCCATGTTCGGGACGCTCCCGGCAACGGAGAAGTTCTCCGCCGAGCAGGCGGCGTGCGCGGCGCCCACGCCGCAGCCCACGCTGTACCTCCACGGTCGCGACGACGGGTGCCTCGGCGTCGACCTCGTCCACGACGTGGAGCAGTTCCTCGGCGACGGCTCGGAGGTCGTGATCATCGAGGGCGCCGGGCACTTCCTCCAGCTCGACTCGGCCGACGAGGTGACGAAGCGGGTCGTCGAATGGGTCACGGCCTCGTAGACGGCGTCCACGTCGTCGTCAACGACGAGTGCCCGACGTGCGCGCTCGTCGCGCCCGTCGTCGGCGCGCTGCGCGACGCCGGCGCGGTGACGGTCTGGTCCGAGGACGACGACGCCGGCCTCGAGGTCGCCTGGCACCTCGACCTCGACGCCGTCCCCGCACTCGTGCGGGTCGCCGACGGTGCCATCGTCGAGAAGCTCCAGGGCTGGGACCGCGGCAAGTGGGAGGCGATCACCGGCGTCGCGCTGGACGGTGCGGCCGACGGCCTGCCCGACTGGCGACCGGGCTGCGGTTCGTACACCGTGGCGCCCGACCGCGAGGACGAGCTCGCGGCGCGCTTCGGCGGCCTGGTGCCGTTGCGCAGCCGGCGCGTCGAAGCCGGGTCGGCGGAGGACGAGTTCGAGCTGTGCTTCGCGCGCGGCTGGACCGACGGCCTGCCGGTCGTCCCGCCGACCGAGGCTCGCGTCCGCCGCATGCTCGCCGGCACCACCCGCGCCGCCGACGAGGTGGTCGCCGCCGTCCCGCCCGCGCTCGTCGACCTCACCGTCGAGAAGGTCGCGATCAACGCCGTGATGGCCGGCTGCGCGCCCGAGTACCTGCCGGTCGTGCTCGCCGCGGTCGAGGCGTTCTGCACCGAGTCGTTCAACGGCCACGGGCTGCTGTGCACGACGATGCCGGTCGGGCCGGTGATCGTGGTGAACGGACCGATCGCCCGCGCCATCGGCATGAACAGCGGGGGCAACGTCCTCGGGCAGGGCAACCGCGCCAACCTCACGATCGGCCGAGCGCTGCAGCTCGTGGTCCGCAACGTCGGCGGCGGGCGGCCCGGCGAGATCGACATGGCGACGCAGGGCAACCCCGGGAAGCTCGCGTTCTGCTTCGCCGAGGACGAGGCCGGATCCCCGTGGGAGCCGCTGTCGGTGTCGCGCGGGTTCGCACCCGGCGCGTCGACGGTGACGCTGTTCCCGGGCGAGGGGCCGCGCGTCGTCGTCGACCAGCTCTCGCGTGAGCCGGAGTCGTTGGCGCGGTCGCTGGCGATGGCGCTGCTCGGCGTCGGGCACCCGAAGCTGGCGATCGCGTTCGACGCCATGCTGGTGGTGTCCCCCGAGCACGGTCGCGTGTTCCGCGAGGCGGGCTGGTCGCGTGCGCGGGTGCTCGAGGAGCTCGACGCGGCGACGCAGCGACCGGGTGTGGACCTCGTGCGCGGCGCCGGTGGTGTCGCCGAGGGCCTCCCCGACGGCGTGCGGGCGATGGAGGCGGTGCCGAAGTTCCGGCCCGGCGGCGTGCTCGTGGTGCACGCCGGCGGGCAGGCGGGGCTGTTCTCGTCCATCATCGGCGGGTGGGTCAACGGCGAGACCGGCTCGCAGCCGACGACCGTGGAGGTGCGACCATGACGGCGACGGCGACCGGCAACGTGTTCCTCGATCCGACGAACGAGCTCGAGCCCGCGGCGCGCCAGCCGTCGGCGCGCCCGGCGTCGCTCGACGGCCTCACCGTCGGGCTGCTCGACATCTCCAAGCCGCGTGGTGACGTCTTCCTCGACCGGCTGTCCGAGCTGCTCGTCGAGCGGGGCGCCCGCGTCGAGCGGTTCCGCAAGCCCACGTTCACGAAGCGGGCGCCGGTGGACCTGCGACACGAGATCTCGACGCGCTGCGACGTCGTGATCGAGGCACTCGCCGATTGAGGCTCGTGCACGTCGTGCAGTGTGCACGACATCGTCGATCTCGAGGGGCGGGGACTGCCGGGGGTGTTCGTCGCGTCGGCGGTGTTCGTCGAGACCGCCGACGTGCAGGCCGCCGCCCTCGGGTTCGCACCGGCGCGCGTGTTCGTCCCCCACCCGATCCAGGACCGCACCGACGACGAGATGGTCGCCCTCGCCGACGCCGCGGTGGACGAGATCGTCCGGGCGGTGATCGCAGGTTGATGCCGTAGACCCACCTCAGCGGTGGTCCACGGCATCAACCTCGATGTGCGTTTAGGGACTTTCGGCCCTGCCCACGGGGGCGAGACCGACGTCACGATCTCGCCATGCAGGTGCTCCTCACCGAACGGGCCGGCGCGGAAGCCGAGGCGGCGGCACAGGCGCTGGTCGATGCCGGACACGTCGTGCGCTTCTGCCACGACGAGCACGATCCCGAGCACTGCGTCGCCGACATCGGCGGCCGGTGCCCGCTCGAGCGCGACGTCGTCGACGCCGTGCTGGCCGTGCACGCCGGCGACGACGGGGGGCGCTGCGGGGTGCGCCACCACGTGCCGGTCGCGGTGGCGGGGCCGTCCCCGGGCGACACGGTCGCCGGGGTGGTCGCCGCCGCGAACCAACCGATGTGCGCGCACTCGATCGCGGCGACGGACGTCTTCCGGCGCTCGCTCGAGACGGCGGGTCTCCCGGGCGACGCGACCGTCGACGTCCGCCGCCGCAACGGTTACCTGCGGGTCACGATCGAGGCGCCGTTCGCCGTGCCCGAGACGGTCGCCCAGCGCGGCGCGGTGCGCATCTGCCAGGTGCTGCGCGAGCTGGACACGACCGCCCGCGGCATCGACGTCGCCGCACCGACGCTGGTCGAGCGTTAGGAGGCTGCCGATGCACACGACGACCGAGGACCCGGACATGCCCCGCCCCGTCGGCAGCCCGCTCGAGGAGGCGCTGCTCGCCCATGTCGAGAGCCACATCGAGAACGAGCGCGACCTGCTCGGCGCGTACGCGCAGCTGGCCGAGTCGTCACCCGACGAGTACGTGCGCTACCTCGCCGCGCTCATCCTCGACGACGAGCGCCGGCACCACCAGCGGTTCATGGAGATGCGCAACCGCATCCTGTCCGACGTCACGTGGCGGGAGACGACGCCGCAGACACCGCGCGTCACCGTGCCCGAGGACCGCGAGAAGCTCGTCCGCCAGGCCGAGCTCTACATCGAGGCCGAGGAGCGGGACGCCGAGGCGTTGCGCCGGTTGCGCCGTCAGGCCCGCCCGATGAAGGACACGTCGCTCATGTCGCTGATGGTCGAGCTGATGGAGCTCGACACGCAGAAGCACCTGCGGATCCTCGAGTTCATCCGGCGCTCCGCGCTGTAGCCCGACGCGGCAGCGCCAACCGATCTCCCTCACGCACGGCGAGGCCTTCCCCCACGAGGGCCTCGCCGATGCGCGTCGCTCTCGCGGCGTCGTCGGGCCAGCCGCACGCGGCCGGGAGGTCGGCGGTCGCGACCGGTCCGTCGAGGAGGGCGCGCACGAGGCGGCCGCGTCCCTCACGGTCGGAGCCGGCGAGCGGGCCCTGCGGCCTGCTGATCCCGGCCGAGCCGGCGCGCACCGGATCGGGCTCGGGGTGGCCCGCGGTGTGCCACGCGCAGTGCTGCGCGATCGGGCACTCGCCGCAGCGCGGGTCGCGCTTCGTGCACACGAGCGCGCCGAGGTCGAACACCGCCTGACCCCACGCCCACGCCTGCCCGCGGGGGACCAGCTCGTCGGCGACGCGCTGCGCGCCGTGCCGGTCGAGGGCGCGCCCGGCGGCGGCGCGGGCGAGGAAGCGACCGGCGTTCGTGTCGACGAGGCCGATGTCGCGCTCGAACGCGAAGACGAGGACCGCCCGCGCCGTGTAGGGGCCGATGCCCGGCAGCGCGAGGAGGCCGTCGAGATCGTCGGGGAGGTCGCCGCCGTGGTGCTCGACGATCTCGGTCGCGCACCGGTGGAGGTTCACGGCGCGGCGGTTGTAGCCGAGGCCGTTCCAGTGGGCGATGACCTCGGCGGGCGGCGCGTCGGCGCACGCCCGCGCCGTCGGGAAGCGGGCGACGAACGCCTCGTACTTCGGCGCGACGCGCGGCGCCTGCGTCTGCTGGAGCATGAGCTCGCTGACGAGCACGCGCCACGGGTCGCGGGTGCGGCGCCACGGCAGGTCGCGGCGGTTCGCCGCGCCCCACGTCAGGAGCGCGTCGCGGAGCGCGTCGACGTCCACCAGACGAGCGTGTTGTACGGCAGCGGGAACGTTGCACCGAACCCGTTCGTGAGCGCGAGCACCTCGTCGACGATGGCCTCGCGGCGGGCGCCGTCGTCCATCGCCGCGATGTAGCTGACCGACCGGACGCGCTCGGCGAGACCGTCGCGGTCGATGACATGCTCCCATGCGAACGACGCGTGCTCGACGGCGGCGAACCGGCCGCTGCGGCCGATGATCGCCGGCCAGTCGGTGCGGTCGTACTCGGACACCTGGTGCGCCCGCCACTCGATGATGCGCGACATCGACTCGACCCACGGCACCGACTCGTCACGGCGGTTCCACACGAGCGCGAGCCCGCCGCCCGGCTTCAGGACGCGCGCGAACTCGGCGAGCGCCTCGTCGTGGCGGAACCAGTGGAACGCCTGGGCGACGGTGATCGCGTCGACGCTGGCGTCGTCGAACGGCAGCGACTCACCGGTGCCGTCGACGGCCTCGATCGGCGGCTCGAGCTTGGCCCGCATGTTCGCGACCGGTTCGACGGCGACGACGCGTGCGCCGGTCGGGACGAGGAGCTCGGTGAACTTGCCGGTGCCGGCGCCGACGTCGACGACGGTGGTGCCGGCGCGGATGTGGAGCTCGCGCGTGACGAGCTCGACGGCGGCCGCCGGGTACGACGGGCGGCCGCGCACGTACGCGTCGGCCCCGGCACCGAACCCCCTCTCGGCCGCCTCGTGCACCATCGCGCTGCGGTCGGTCCTTCAGTCCCAGACGGCGTCGGTGTCGTACGGGCGCTTGCGCGGCGGCGCGTCCGCCGCCTTCCACACCATGAGCTTGCGGCGGAAGTAGCACACCTCCTTGCCGTCCTGGTTGAAGCCTTTCGTCTCGACGGTGACGACGCCGCGGTCGTTCTTCGACTTCGACTCGACCTTGTCGAGCACGCGCGTCTCGGCGTAGATCGTGTCGCCGTGGAAGGTCGGGAACTTGTGCTGCAACGTCTCGATCTCGAGGTTGGCGATGCAGCTCCCGCTCACGTCGGGGACGCTCATGCCGAGCACGAGCGAGTAGACGAGGTTGCCGACGACGACGTTCTTGCCCTGCACCGTCTCGTGCTCGGCGAACCACTCGTTCGTGTGGAGGGGGTGGTGGTTCATCGTCATCATGCAGAACAGGTGGTCGTCGAACTCGGTGATCGTCTTGCCCGGCCAGTGGCGGTAGACGTCGCCCGGCTCGAAGTCCTCGAAGTAGCGCCCGAACGGGCGGTCGTAGACCGTCATGGGCGTCACCGTAGCGAGGTCAGGTGAACGGTCCCGGATGCGGTCGCTGGGGCGGCGTGGCGAAGAACGGGCGCACGTGCGTCTCCATGAGCTCGTCGACGACGGCCTTGTGGCCCGGGTCGGCGACGAGGTCGTGGTCCTCGGCCGGGTCGGCGTGCAGGTCGAAGAGCTGGCACGGCAGGAGGGCGTCCTCGTCGACGACGAGCTTGTAGCGGTCGGTGGCGAAGGCGGCGAAGCCCCAGTTCTCCGTCACGCTGACGGTACGCACCGGCCGGTCCGGCTCGAGCAGTGACTGCCCGTCGCTGCGGTCGACCGGACCGGCGCCGGCGATGGCACGGATCGTGGTCGCGATGTCGATCTGCTCGACGAGCGTGTCGTCGACGCGGCCCGCACCGCCGCCCGGCGGGCGCACGACGAGCGGCACCCGCATCGACGGTTCGTAGAACACGCACTTCGACATCAGGCCGTGGTCGCCGCCCATCTCGCCGTGGTCGCTCGTGTAGAGGATCCACGTGTCGTCGAGGCGACCGGTCGCGGCGAGCGCGTCGACGATGCGACCGACGCCGTCGTCGATGATGCCGAGGGCGGCGACGTATGCCCGGCGCATGCCGCGGATGGCGTCGTCGGTCATCGTGTCGGTGTCCGACAGGTGCAGGAACGCCTTCAGCATGCGGCCGTAGGCACCGTTCGCGGCGGTGACGTCCGGGCGGCGGGTCGACGCCGGCATCGGCACGCTGTCGGCGTCGACGTTCTCTACGGCGGCGGCAGGCGCGTCCCACGGGTCGTGCGGGCCCGGGAAGCCGACGAACAGGAAGAACGGCGCGTCGCGGTCGTAGGCGTCGATCCAGCGGGCGGCCTCGGCGCCGTGCCACGCGTCGATGTACGCGTCGAGCGGGACGGGCGCCGGCGTCGAGTCCCACATCGGCACCCGCTTCGTCGCGCCCCGGCCCGTCTCACCCTCGCCCTGGTACGAGTGGTCCGCGAGGTGGCGGTCGTAGTCGTCGACGAGCCCG
>DASSOZ010000201.1:0-17348 GCA_035700105.1 Acidimicrobiales bacterium | reverse complement strand
GCCGAGCGACGGTCCGAGCGCGATCGCCACGCCGTTGACCGCGGCCCACAGACCCATGGCGCGCCCGCGCATGCCCGGGGGGAACACGGCGGCGATCGTGACCATGACCGTCGGCAACACCGGCGCGTTGGCGACGCCCTGCAACACGCGCCCGCCGGCGGCGAGCGGATACGTCGGCGCGACCGCGACCGCAACCGACGCGACGAGGAAGCACGTCATCCCGCCGAGGTAGACGCGGCGAACGCCGTAGGCGTCCGCCAGTCGCCCGGCGACGGGCATGAGCACCGCGAACGCGAGCACGTAGCCGGTGATGAACCACACCGCGGCGCCGACGTCGACGTGGAAGTCGTCGAGCACGTCGAGCACGGCGACGTTGGCGACGCTGTTGTTGATCGTCCCGATGAACGTCCCGACGAGGACGGTGGCCAGGACGAGCCACCGCTCGCGGGGCGTCGACACGCTCACCGCACCCAGCAGGCGGCGCGGTGTCCCTCCGTGTCGGCGCGCTCCGCGAACGGCGGCGCGTCGACGCGGCAGCGCTCCTCGACGAGCGGGCACCGGGTGTTGAACCGGCAGCCGGCCGGCGGGTTGATCGGGTTCGGGATCTCGCCACCGAGCACGATCCGGCGCCGGGCGCGCTGCAGCGGCGGGTCGGGGATCGGCACGGCCGACAGCAGCGCCTCGGTGTACGGGTGCGTCGGGTGCTCGTAGATCGTGTCGCGGTCGGCCAGCTCGACGATCTTGCCGCAGTACATGATGGCGATGCGGTGCGAGATGTGGCGCACGACCGACAGATCGTGGGCGATGAACAGGTACGTGAGCCCGAGCCGCTCCTGCAGCTCCTGGAGCAGGTTGACGACCTGGGCGCGGATCGACACGTCGAGCGCGGACACCGGCTCGTCGGCGACGATGAGGTCGGGCTCGAGCGCGAGGGCGCGGGCGATGCCGATGCGCTGGCGCTGCCCGCCGCTGAACGCGTGCGGGTTGCGGTTGATCGCGTCCGCGGGCAGGCCGACGAGCTCGAGCAGCTCGACGACGCGGTCGCGCGCGTCGCGCGTCTTCTTGATGAGCCCGTGCACGAGGAGCGGCTCGGTGATGATCTCGAGCACGGTCATGCGCGGGTTGAGGCTGGCGTAGGGGTCCTGGAACACCAGCTGCATGTGGCGGCGCAACCGGCGCAGCTCGTCGCCGTGCACGTGGGTGATGTCCTGCCCGCGGAACTCGATGCGGCCGGCCGTCGGCGTCAGCCGCCGGAGCACGGCGCGACCGGTCGTGGTCTTGCCCGAGCCGGACTCGCCGACGAGCCCGAGCGTCTGCCCGCGGGGGATCTCGAAGCTGACGTCGTCGACGGCGTGCACGACGCGCTGCTCGCCGCGACCCCAGAAGCCGGTGCGCCCGACGGGGAACTCGATGGTGAGGCCCTCGACCCGCAGCAGCGGCTCACGGTCGTCGACCGGCGCCGGCGCCGTCGTCGGCGCCATCAGCGTCGTCATTGGCCCTCCATCGTCCCGATGGACGGCCAGTGACGGCCGTGACGTCCGGCTGCGCCGGACCAAGCGTTGGTCATTGGTTCGCTCGCAAGCTCGCTCACGCCGGTGACCCCGCGGGAACGGGCGCTGGCTCGGCGGCCGGCGGCTCGGACGTGGCCCCGTCGAACGCCTGCCAGCACGCGACCCGCCGGCGCTCGCCGTGGTCGAGCATCGGCGGCATCTCCTTGCTGCAGCGCTCGAGCGCGATCGGGCAGCGGGGCGCGAACGGGCACCCGCTCGGCGGGTGCAGCAGGTCGGGCGGCGCGCCGTCGATGGCGACGAGGCGCGGCAACACGACGTCGAGCCGCGGTGTCGAGTTGAGCAGCCCGCGTGCGTACGGGTGGGCGGGCGACGCGAACAGCTCGTCGGCCGGCGCGTTCTCGACGAGCTTGCCGCCGTACATCACCGCGACGCGGTCGCACAGGCCGGCAACGACACCGAGGTCGTGCGTGATGAGCAGCACGGCGAGGCCGAGCCGGTCGCGCAGGTCGGCGACGAGCTCGAGGATCTGCGCCTGGATCGTCACGTCGAGCGCGGTCGTCGGCTCGTCGGCGATCAGCAGCTCCGGCTCGCACGCCAGCGCCATGGCGATCATCACGCGCTGGCGCATGCCACCGGAGAACTCGTGCGGGTACTGCTTCACCCGCTGGCGGGGGAACGAGATGCCGACGAGGTCGAGCAGCTCGACCGAGCGCTCGGCCGCCTGCTTCTTCGTCATGCCCATGTGCCGGCGCAGTACCTCGCCGAGCTGCGTGCCGACGGTGAACAGCGGGTTGAGCGACGTCATCGGGTCCTGGAAGACGAGCGCCAGCTCCTTGCCGCGGATGTCGCGCAGGCGCTGCGCCGCGTCCTTGTCGTGACGGCCGCCGTGGAGCAGTGACTCGCCCTTCCACTTCACATCGCCACCCGTGACCTTGCCGGGCAGCTCGGTGAGTCCCATGACGGCCTGCGTCGTGACGCTCTTGCCCGACCCCGACTCGCCGACGAGGCCGAGGGTCTCGCCGCGGTCGACGTGGAACGAGACGCCCCGCACGGCGTGGGCGACGCCGCGGCGGGTGAAGAACTTCACGTCGAGGTCGGTGACCTCGAGGAGGTGCGGCGCGCCTGCCGGTGTCTCACCCATGCTGTGCTCCCGCGGTGGCGCCGGCGGCGAATCGCTTCTCCCGCTCCTGCGGGTCGGCGACGACGCGCAGCCAGCTGGCGACGAGGTTGACCGCGAGCACCGTCAGCGCGATGGCGATGCCCGGGAACGTGACGAGCCACCACGAACCGAAGATGTAGTCACGGCCGTTGGCGACGTCGAGACCCCACGACGTCTGCGGCGGCTGGATGCCGAGGCCGAGGAACGACAGTGCCGCCTCGGCGAGGATGATGCGGGCGAACTCGAGCACCGCGAGCGTCGACAACGCCGACATGAGGTTCGGCAGGATGTGCTTGAGGACGACGCGCCTCGGTCGGCAGCCGACGATCTCGGCCGCCTCGACGTACGGCGTCTCCTTCACCGACAGCACCACGCCACGGGTGATGCGGGCGTAGACCATCCACCCATTGATCGCGAGCACGATGATGACGGCGCCCATGCTCGGGCCGACGACGGCGAGGATGATCAGCGCGAGCAGCAGGCCCGGGAACGCGACCTGCGTGTCGACGAAGCCCATGATCCAGCGGTCCGTGCGCCCGCCCTTGTAGCCGGAGATCAGTCCCATGAGGACGCCGAACGCGCCGGCCAGTGCGACGACGCTCACGCCGACGATGAGCGAGATGCGGCTGCCGTGGATGACGCGCGACAGCACGTCGCGACCGAGGTTGTCCGTGCCGAGCACGTGCGACCACGACCCGCCGTCGCTCCACGCCGGCGGTTGCAGCCGCTCGCTGATCGACTGCGCGGACGGGCTGTGCGGCGCGACGAGCGGCGCGAACACCGCGCACACGAGGACGAGCAGCAGGAACGCCATGCCGAGGAAGCCGGCCTTGTCCTGCCACAGCTCGCCGAACAGGCCGCGCAACGCGCCGCGCTGCTCGTACGGACGCCCGGCGAGGAGGTCCTCGGCGAGCTGCGCCGACTCCTCCTCCGCGGTGCGGGCGGACAGTTCGTCGGTGGGAACGGCCATCAGCTCACCGCCCTATGCGACCTGGATGCGCGGATCGACGGCCCGATACGCGATGTCGATGAGGATGTTGACGACGACGACCATCACCGCGACGACGAGGACGATCGTCTGGAGGAGGAACAGGTCCTGGCGCTGGATGGCCTGGATCGCGGTCTGACCGAGTCCGGGCCAGTTGAAGACGGTCTCGACGATCACCGTGTAGCCGGCGAGCGCACGGATCACCTCCCAGCCGAACAGGGTGAGCACCGGGATCGAGCCGTTGCGCAGCGCGTGCATGCCGACCACGCGCACCGACGGCATGCCCTTCGCCTTCGCCGTCTTCACGTACTGCTTGTTGAGCTCGTCGATCATCGACGAGCGCACCATCATCGCCATGCGTCCCGCGGCGGGCAGCGCCAGCGTCACCGACGGGAGGACGAGGTGCTTCCACGTCCCCGTGCCGGCGGTCGGCAGCCACCCGAGCTCGACGCCGAACACGATGATGAGGATCAGCCCGAGCCAGAACTGCGGGACGGACAGTCCGAGCAGGCTCGTCGTCACGAGTAATCGATCGAGCGCCCGCCCGGGTCTCGTCGCCGCGAGGATCCCGAGCGGGAGCGCGAGCAGCAGCGCGAGGAGGAGCCCGGCTGCCACGAGTTGGAACGTCTTCGGCAGCGCGTCACCGACGATGTCCATCGTCGACCGTCCCCGCTGCCACAGCGAATCGCCGAAGTCGCCCTTGGCGAGGTCGCCGATGTAGCTGCCGAACTGGTTGACGATGGGCCGGTCGAAGCCGAGCTCGTGGCGTCGAGCCTCACGTTCCTCGTGCGTCGCCTCGAGCGGCAGGACGAACTTCACCGGGTCGCCGACCATGCGGGTCACCACGAACACCGTGACGGTGACCCCCAGGACGACCAGCAGCCCCTGCGCAATCCGGCGGACCACGAACCGGCCCATCGTCTTCCCCCCTGCGCCGGTCTCCGCTAGGAGACCGACATCTCCTTCACCAGGAGCTTGGCGTCGACTCGCGGCGTCCACGTGAGCCGCTTGCTCATGCCGTAGATGTCCTGGTTGTTGACGAGCCAGACGAAGTACGCCTGGTCGTACGCCATCTTCAGAGCCTCGTTGTACAACTTCGCCCGCTGGTCCGTATCGGTCGTCTGGCGGGCTTGGGTGATGAGGTCCGAAAGATCCTTGTTCGTGTTGGACGAACCCACGCCGCCGGCCTGGTAGTAGGTGCTGAGCTGGCGGTCGGCGTCGAGGATGTCGTTCGAGCTCGACACGTAGATCGAGTCGGCGCGGGCGCTGCGGTTGAACAGCTCGTCCAGATAGGCGCTGAACTCCATGATGTTCGTCTTGACGTCGAGCCCGGCCGCCTTCCAGTAACCGGCGACGGCCTCGACGAGCTCACGGTCCTTCAGCCACCGGCCCGACGTACCGACGATCGTGATCGGCTTGCCGGCGGCGCCGGCCTGGCTGATGAGGTCCTTCGCCTTCGCCGCGTCGTATGCGTACGGCTTCAGGTCCTCGTTGTAGCCGAGGATCGACGGCGACAGCAGCTGCCCCGTGTCGACCTTGGCGTAGCCGCCGTAGAGGTCCTTGACGAGGCTGTCCTTGTCGACCGCGTAGTTGAGCGCCTGGCGGACGCGCACGTCCTTCGTGATGCCGTCGTCGGCGTCGAGGATGAGGACCGGGTGCTCCTGGCCCTGCACCTGCGCGGACTTCGGGGCGCGGTCGACGTCCTCGGGCTGCAGGTTGGTGATCAGGTCGTACTCACCGGAGAGCAGGCCGGCGAGGCGGGTGCCCGGCTCCTCGATGAACTTGTACGTGACGCCGCCGACCTTCGGTGCGCCGTCCCAGTAGTCGCCGTTGGCCTCGAGCGAGATGTGGTCGCCGTGCTTGAACTCGACGAACTTGTACGGCCCGGTCCCGTCGGGATCGTCGCTCAGGTCCGCCTTGTCCTTGGCCGACTTCGGGATGATCTTCAGCCAGTACATGCGCGCCGGCAGCACGCCGTCGGGACCGTCGGTCGTGATCTGGACCGTGCGGTCGTCGACCTTCTTGGCGCCGGTGAGGCTCGAGAAGAAGCCGGACTGGTCGGTCTTCTCGTCCTTGATGAGCTTGATCATGCGCTCGACGCTGGCGACGACGTCGTCGGCGCCGAAGCTGGCACCGTCGTGGAACTTCACGCCGTCGCGCAGCGTGAACTCCCAGGTCGTGTCGTCGACCTGCTTGGGCAGCGCGGTCGCGAGGCCGGGCGCGAGCTCGCCCTGTGGTGTGCGGGTGAGCAGCGTCTCGTAGACGTTGTCGCTGATCGCCCGCTCGCCGCCGTCGTCGACGGTCTGCGGGTCGAGGCTCGTCGGCTCGGAGCCGAGCGCGATCGTGATCGACTTTCCGCCGCTGCTGCCGGCACCGGTGGCGTTGCCGCCGCTGTCGTCGTCGTCGCCGCAGGCCACGGCCACCATCGCGAGTACGACGGCGAGCACCGTGACGACCAGCCAGCGCCTCGAAGTGCGCACGGTCATTCTCCCCCCTGTGGATGGTCCGCCCGGAACGGCGCTGCAGGCCCCACCCACGGGCCGTTTCCGAGTTCAGCATGTTGTATACTGTGGACAGGATGCAGAGTCAAGGGTCCTCGTTGCGCCACCCGACGCTCGTCGAGGTGGTCGCCGGCGAGCTGCGGCGCCTGATCGTCGAGGGCCGGTGGGCGCCCGGCGCCCGGCTGGTCGAGGTCCACCTGGCGGCCGAGCTCGGGGTCTCCCGCAACCCCGTGCGCGAGGCGCTGCACGTGCTCGAGGCCGAGGGGTGGGTCGCGGTCGAGCCCCGCAAGGGCGCCCGGGTGAAGGTCATGTCGCTCGACGAGGCCGAGCACCTGTTCCACGTCCGCGGCGCGCTCGAGTCGCTGGCGGCCGGGCTGGCGGCACGGCGCCGGTCGGCGGCGGACGTCAGCGCCCTGCGGGGGATCGTCTCGGCCGGTGTGAGCGCGGTGGACTCCGGGCGGCTCGGCGACCTGCCACCGCTGAACACCGCGTTCCACGTGGGCCTCTGCGACGCCGCCGGCAACCCCGAGCTGACGACGATCATGGGCCCGCTGCGCGACCGCATCCAGTGGGTGTACGCGGCGCGGGTGCGCGATCGCGCCCCGGCGTCATGGGCCGAGCACGGCGACATCGTCGACGCGATCGAGGCCGGCGACGAGGATGCCGCGCGGCGGCTCGCGGGCGACCACATCGCCCGCGCCACCGTCGCCTTCCGCGACTGGTCGCTGCGGACGGCGGCCGGCGATCAGAAGCCGGTGATTGCGACGACCTGACGACGCGCATCCTCCCACGGAGTCGGAGTTTTCGGGCCTGAATCGGCGATGAACTCCGATTGTGTGGGAGAACGGTGATCGGGGTCGATCAGAAGCCGGTGACCGCGCCGCCGTCGACTCGCACCACCGAGCCCGTCACGTAGCTGGCGCGGGCGCTGCAGAGGAACGCGACGACGTCGGCGAGCTCGTCGGGGCGGCCGAGGCGTCCGAGCGGGATGGCGGCTTCGTGACGGCGGCGGACCTCGTCGAGGTCCATGCCGCCGTGCTCCGCGCACCAGGACTCGAAGCGGCCGTAACCCGGCGTCGGGAACTGGCCGGGGACGACGACGTTGACGAGCACATCGGGCGCGAGCTCCAGCGCGAGGGACCGGGCCGCGGCGGCGACACCCGAGCGGAACACCGACGAGCGGGCCAGGTCGGGTGACGCCTCGAGCACCGACCGGGCGGTCATGAACACGAGCCGCCCCGGTTGCTCGCTTCCGCCCGCTCGCAGGTGCGGCGCCGCGTGCCGGGCCGCGGCGAGCGCGGGCCGCAGCATCGAGCGGTAGCCGGCGTCGTCGTCGCTCGTCGCGCCGTCGAGCACCGGACCGGGGCGGCCGCCCCCCGTGTTCACGACGACGATGTCGAGCCGCCCCCCGAGCCGATCGACCGCCTCGTCGACGACACGTTCGGGAACGCCGTCGTCGGTCAGGTCGCCGGCGACGTCGCACGCGTCCGCGCGCCTTCCGTGGGTGACGACGACGGCGCCCTCGCGCCGCAGCGCGTCGGCGATCGCCGCGCCCAACCCCGACGACGACCCGAGGACGAGCGCCCGCCGCCCGGTCAGCCCGAGGTCCACCGCGCCCCCCGCGCGTTCTGCCAGCAGCAGCGGGACGCGTTTCGTCCTCCTGCTGCTGGCAAAACCGTCAGGATCCGACCTCGACGGTGCGAACGGTCGTGTAGAAGTCCATGACGCCGGGGCCGAGCTGCTCCTTGTACGACCCGCTGGTCGACGCCTTCACGCCACCGAACGGCGCGCCGAACGCGGCGCCGATCGTCGCCCGGTTGACCTTCACGATGCCGGCCTGCACCTCGTCGCAGAACCGTTGCGCGTGCGCGATCGAGGTCGTGCAGATCGCGGCGGCGAGTCCGTACTCGCTGTCGTTGGCGCGCGCGATCGCGTCGTCGAGACCGCCGACCCGCTCGACGCCGACGACCGGGCCGAACACCTCCTGGCACGACGTGCGCATCGAGGGGTCGACGTCGACGAGCAGCGTCGGCGGGAAGAACCAGCCGTGGTCGAGTCCGTCGCCGGTCGCCCGCCGCCCGCCGCACGCCGCCTTCGCGCCGCGCTGCTCGGCGTCGGCGACGACCGCCTCCATCGCCTCCAGCGCGGACCGGTCGACGAGCGGTCCCATCGTCACGCCGTCGCGCGTGCCCGGGCCGAGCACGTACGCCGACGCGATCGCGACGACGCGCTCGACGAGCTCGTCGTGCACCGCGTCATCGACGTAGACGCGCCCGGCGCCGGTGCACGCCTGCCCTGTCAGCGAGAACGTCGAGCGGGCGACGACGTCGGCAGCGCGCGCCATGTCCGCGTCGGCGAGCACGACGATCGGGTTGTTGCCGCCGAGCTCGAGCTGCGTGCGCCGGCCGATGCCGACCGCGGCGTGGATCTTGCGCCCGGTCGCCGTCGAGCCCGTGAACGTGATGCCGGCGACGCGAGTGTCGGCGGTGAGCGCGGCGCCGGCAGCGAACCCGTGCACGACGTTGACCACCCCGGCGGGCACGCCGGCCTCGTCGAACGCGTCGGCGAGCAGGTCGCTCACCGCGGGGGTCATCGGCGACGGCTTCCACACGACGGTGTTGCCTGCCGCCAACGCCGGCGCCAGCTTCCGGCTCGACAGCGACAGCGGGAAGTTCCACGGCGTGATCACGCCGACGACGCCGATGGGCCCGACCGCGGTGCGCACCGACACGCCCGGCTCGTCGGGCGGGAACGTCGCGCCCCGCAACCGCAGCGCCTCGCCCGCGAACGCCCGCAGGTTGCGCACGGCGCGCCCGGTCTCGTTGCGGGCGTCGCCGACGGGCTTGCCCTCCTCGCGCGACAGCAGCAGCGCGACGTCGTCGACGCGCGCCGCGAGCGCGGCCGCGGCGCGCTCGAGCAGATCGGCGCGGGCGATGGCGGTCGTCGCGGCCCACGCCGGCGCCGCCGCGACCGCGGCGTCGACCGCGGCGCGCACGTCGTCGTCGGTCGACTCCGGCGCGACCGACACGACCTCGCGATCGTCCGCCGGGTCGCGCCGCTCGAACGTCCCGCCGGTGCTGGCGACGACGCGGCCACCGATCCGGTTGCGGGCCTGTGCCGTCACTTCTCCCACTTCGAGTAGTCGGCCTTGCGACCGAGGTGCGCCATGAGCGCGTCGATGCCCGCCTTGCAGCAGGCGATGTCCTGCTCGCCGTTGCCGCCGCTCGCCGAGATGCCGCCGACGACCTCACCGTCGACCTCGATCGGCCACCCGCCGACGAAGATCGTGAAGCGGCCCATGTGCTGCGTCATGATCCCGAACGCCTCCTCGCCGGGCACGGCGTTCTTGTAGAAGTGCGTCGGCTTGCGGTGGCCGGCGGCGGTGAACGCCTTGTTGATGGCGATCTCGACGCTCGTCACCTTGCCGCCGTCGAGGCGCCGCAGCGCGATCGGGTACCCGCCGGCGTCGGCGACGCACAGCACCTCGGGCACGCCGATCTCCTCGGCCTTCGCCTGGGCGGCGTCGAGCATGAGGTTCGCCTCTTCGAGGGTGAGCTGGTTGACGGTCTTCAACGTTCCTCCTGTGTCCGGACTCTCAGACGCCGAGCGCGAGCCCGCCCGTGCGCGGGTCGACACCGCCCACGACGGCGCGCCCCGTGACCGGTCGCTCGACGACCTGCGTCGCGCTCCGCAGCGCCCACCGCTCGACGTGCGTCACCGGCGCGACGGCGCGCAGGGACTCGACGTCGTGCGACGCGACGGCGTCCTCGGCACGGACCTCGCCCGTGTCGGGCAGCCACTCCCACTTCGCCGACACCGCGAGCGCGCCCGGGCCGCGGGCGCCCGCGCCGGCGAGGAGGTCGCGCAGCGTCTGCGCGTTCCACGGCATCTGGTTGACGCCACCGGGCGTCGCACCCAGGTGCGACACCGACCCGTCGCCCGGGCCCGCGCCCCACGCGTGCAGCGTCGTCGCCGGCCGGCGGCCCGGCAGCGGGAAGTTCGGGTGACCGTCCTCGGCGGTGAACCCGCGCCCGGCGCGGTTGGCGAGGATCAGGTCGAAGTCGTCGACGATCAGTCCGCTGCCGAAGCGCGGGTACGAGTTCGAGTGGATGACGACGACCGCCCGGCCGTCGCTGTCCGCGGCCGACACCATCGACGTGCTCGCCGCGACCATCGGGTCGCCGAGGGTCGAGCGACGGCGCGCCGCGGCCTCGCGCACGGCGCGCAACACGTCGCCGGCGTCGGCGCCGGGCGCGAGCGTCGACACCGCGTCGAGCAACGACGGGCCGTGCGTGGGCGCGGGCGTCGCCCAGAGGTCCCATCCCGACGCCGTGGACGACGCCGGGGCATGGGCGGGCGCGCACCACTCGGCGCGGGCATGCGTCGCCAGGTCGTCGTGGTCGATGACGCCGCCGGCGCGGGCGACGCGGTCGGCCACGATGCGCCCCGCGTCGCCGGCGAACAGGTCGGCGCCGTCGCGCACGAACAGCTCGAGGAGACGGGCGAGCCCGACCAGCGAGACGATGTCGCCCGGCTCGGGCGGACGTCCGTCCGGGAAGTACCGCGTGCCGCCCGGGTTGTGTTGCGTGACGAGGCCCGCCGACTCCTCGCACAGCACCGTGCAGATCGGTGCCCACGCGAAACCGTCGCGCGCCATCGCGATCGCCGGCGATGCGAGCCGGGCGAGCGGCAGCGACGCTCGAGCCGCCAGCGCCGCGTACCCGGCCGGCGCGCCCGGGACGCCGACCGAGAGCGGTCCCGTGTCCGGCAGCCGACGGTCGCGCCGCACGGCGTCGCCGAGGCGCTTGGGCGCGCCCCCGATGGCGAGCAGCGCGGTCGGCGCGACGTCACCCGGTTCGATCGCCAGCGCGATGAGATCGCCGCCGAGGCCGCACTTCGGCGGCAGCAGCACGGTCTCGGCCAGCGCCGCGCACACGACGGCGTCGTACGCGTTGCCACCGGCGCGCATCGCCTCGGCGCCGACCGCGGCGGCGCCGGGTGCCGCCGCCACGACGACCCCGCGCCGGCCGCGGCCGGTCGACTGCTCCGCCATCACCGCCTCGGCGCCGGCGACCCGCCCGCCCATCAGCGACCGTCCTCCGGGTCGGCGGAACTTGCGACGTTTTCGGGGGCTGGGACCCCCGCTTTCGTTTCATGCGACGAAAGTGGGGGTGGGGTGGGGACGACGACGATGGCGTCGATCTCGATCGCCGCGTCGCGCGGCAGGCGCGACACCTCCACCGCGGTGCGGGCCGGCAGCGGCGCGGAGAACGTCGAGGCGTAGGCGTCGTTCAACGCGTCGCGCCACGAGAGGTCGGTGAGGAACACGGTCGTCTTCACGACGTCGTCGAGCGTCGCGCCCGCACACTCGACGCGGGTGCGCAGCGTCGCCAGCGCGGCGGCGATCACCTCGCCGGGCGTCCCGTCGACGACGGCGCCCGAGCCGGACGGGTCGTACGGCAGCACGCCGGACAGCCACGCGGTGCGACCGTCGACGGTGCGCACGAGCGAGTACGGGTGATCACGCGCCTCGGCGCCGTCGGCCGGGACCGTGCGGATGCTCGACATGCGTGCGGCTCACCCCCGGTCCGACGTCCGCCTCGACAAGTTGACCCTTGACCTGCGCCAATCCGAGGATACGGTATACACCATACAGCAAGCAAGACAGACGAGGAGAGAGAGCGATGGGTGACCTGTTGACGCGCGAGGCGTTCCGGTCGGCGCTCGAGGACGCGATCAAGGGCCGCGAGGCCAAGGACGCGTCGTTCAGCCTGGCGTGGGCCAAGGGCCTGCTCGAGCGCAAGCACTTCGCCCGCTGGGCCGAGAACCACTTCCACTACGTCGGCCCGTTCGCCGACTACCTCGCCTACATCTACGCCAACACGCCCGACAGCGCCGAGGACGCGAAGGACTTCCTCCTCCAGAACATGTACGAGGAGGAGATCAGCGACGTGCGCCACACGGACCTGCTGATCCGCTTCGCCGAGGCGTGCGGCACGACGAAGGAGCGCGTCGAGGACCCCGACAACATGAACGCCGTCACCCGCGGCCTGCAGGGGTGGTGCTACGCGACGGCGATCCGCGAGCACTTCGTCGTCGCCACCGCGGCGCTCGTCGTCGGGCTCGAGTCGCAGGTGCCGTCGATCTACCGCAAGCAGCTGCCGCCACTGCTCGACTCGTACGGCTTCACCGAGGACGAGGTCGAGTTCTTCGACCTGCACATCACCTCCGACGAGGTCCACGGCGAGCGCGGCTACCAGATCGTCCTCGACCACGCGGACACGCCCGAGCTCCAGGAGCGTTGCATCCGCGTCGTGCGCCAGGGCGCCGACATGCGCTTCTCGTACACGAAGGCGCTGTACGACACGTACGTGCGTCCCGACCTCGGCGACCTGAAGGTGCTCGAGTCGGGTGAGGTCGTGGCCGAGGGCGGCGCCGCCGCCGGCATCGGGTCCGCGTAGCGGCGGCATCGGGCGTCGAGCGGAGCCGAGAGCGGGATCCGGTAGGCAGCGTGCCGGCGATCCGGTTCGTCACGTCGGACCGCGTCGTCGAGTTCGACGAGGGCACCGAGGTCAACCTGTTGCGCACGGCGATCCGCAACGAGTGCGGCGTGCCGTACAAGTGCGCGTCGGGGAACTGCGGCACCGACCGCGTCCATGTCGAGTCCGGCGCCGAGAACCTGAGCCCGGTGCGACGCAAGGAGCGCGACCGCCTCGGCGAGCTCGTGGACGAGGGGTGGCGGCTGGCGTGCCAGACGTACACCGCCGGCGACGTGTCGCTGACGTGGGACCCGGACCAGAAGGCGCTGCCGCCGGGACGGGCGGCCGACCGCATCCGGGAGAAGTGGCTGACGGGCGAGGCAGAGGCAGCGGCGGACGACGAGGAGACCGCGGATGTGGGTTGAGGCCGGGACGACCGCCGAGCTGGCGAAGGCCCGAAAGAAGGTCGTGCGCGTCGGCGAGGACGACGTCGTCGTCTGGTGGCACGACGGCGCTCCGTACGCGTTCGCCAACGTCTGCATCCACAAGGGCCGCGAACTCGTCGGCGGCGTGATCCTCAACGGGCGCCTCGTGTGCCCGGGTCACCAGTGGGCGTACGAGCTCGGGACCGGCTACTGCCGCGAGCGGGACCGGTGCCAGCCGGTCTTCCCGGTGCGGGTCGAGGGTGACATCGTCTACGTGGGAGGGGGTGCCGATGGCGACGTACATCTTCCTGACGAGGTGGACCGATCAGGGGCTCCAGCAGACGCGTGATTCCGTCGAGCGGGCGGCGGCCGCGGTCGACCGGATGGAGCAGATGGGCGTGAAGATCTTCGAGACGTACTGGACCGTCGGCGAGTACGACCTCGTCATGGTCGCCGACTGTCCCGACGTCGAGACCGCGCACGCGGTGTCGCTCGACTTCGCGTCGCGCGGCAACATCCGTGCGACCGCGCTACGGGCGTTCGACGCCGGCGAGATGGGCGCGATCATCGGGAAGCTGCCGTCGTGAGCGCGGTCCGCGCACGCGTGCACGTCACCGAGTGGGCGCAGGACCTCGCCCGCCACCTCGACGACCACATGGACAACGAGCGCGAGGCGCTGCGGGCGTACCGCGAGATGAGCGGGCGCGCGGACGAGCAGGTCGCGCTGCTCGTGACCCAGATCCTCGACGACGAGATCCGCCACCACCAGCAGTTCGCCGAGCTGCGCGACGCGTTGCGCGCCGAGGTCGAGGGCCGCGGTCGATCGAACGGTCGCGTGAAGTCGATGAAGCGCGCCGACATCGACGCGCTGCTGGCGCAGACGGAGACGCTGCTGACGCTCGAGCGCGACGACCTCAAGGAGTTGCGCAAGTTGGCGAAGACGCTGCGCCAGGTCGAGGACGTCGCGTGGCGCGCGGTGATCGTCGAATCGATGGAGCTCGACACCCGCAAGCACGTGCGCCTGCTGGAGGGAGTGCGCGACCTGCTGGGCGAGGCCCGCCGCCGGCACGACGCGCTCGCCGGCACGAGGTAGTTGCTCTACCTCGACGACGACGCCGTCGTCGGGCTCGTGTCGCCGGACGACGCGCTGGTCGCGGTCCGCGACGCGTTCGCCGCGTTCGGTCGCGGTGAGGCTGCCGTGCAGCGGCGGGAGCGCACGGATGCCGGCGCCGTGAAGCTGTCGACGCTCGGCGCCGTCGTCCCGACGGCGGGCGTGCTGGGCGCCAAGGTGTACTCGACGGTCGGCGGGCAGTTCACGTTCGTCGTCGTCCTGTTCGCCGCCGACGACGGCAGGCGGTTGGCGGTGTTGGAGAGCGGGGCCCTCACCCGGTTGCGGACGGCGGCGACGTCCGTGCTGTCGACGCAGTTGCTGCACGGTGGTCGCGCGGTCGACCGCGTCGTCGTGTTCGGATCCGGCGCGCAGGGGCGCGGCCACGTCGCCGCGTTCACCGCCGCGTTCGGGGACGTCGACGTCGCGACCGTCGGGCGGTCGACGCCGGCCGGCGAGCTCGAGAAGCTGGTCGGCGCCGCGGACGTCGTCGTCACCGCGACGCGGGCGACGACGCCGGTGCTGTCCGGTCGGTGGCTGGGCGACGACGTGCACGTGTGCGCGGTCGGGACCAGCCGCGTCGGCGCGTGCGAGCTCGACACCGCGGTGTACGAGCGGGCGTCGGTCGTCGCGGTGGAGTGGCGCGAGCAGGCGCGCAACGAGGCGGGCGGGTTGGTGCAGGCGGTCGAGGCCGGCGTCCTGTCCTGGGACGACGTCGTCGAGCTCGGCGCGCTCGCGTCCTCGGCCGGCCGTTTCGGTGACTACGGCCCGCTATTCGATACCGAAGTCACCGAAAGCAACGGTGGGGGGCGGGTGACCGTCTTCCAGTCCGTGGGGATCGGGTTGGAGGACGTCGCGGTCGCCGCGGTGGCGTGGCGGCACGCCGTCGATCGCGGGGTCGGGATGCGGTTGGGCGACGACACCGAACGGTAGGGTGCGGCGGCGGGATCGGTGCAGCCGATCAGAGCAGGGGCGACATGGACGGACGAGCGAGGATCGGCGAGACGTACCGGCCGCTACGCGAGGTCGTCGCCGAGGAGATCCGCTCGATGATCATGCGCGGCGACCTCGCCGCCGGCGAGCGTCTGCACGAGGAGAAGCTCGCCGAGCAGCTCGGCGTGTCCCGCAACCCGATCCGTGAGGCGATCCGGCTGCTGGAAGCGACCGGGCTCGTCGAGGTCATCCACCGCCGCGGCACGTACGTCTGCACGCCCGACCCCGACGACACCCGCCACGTGCTCGAGGTGCGCAGCGTGCTCGAGTCCTACGCCGCCGCGTCGGTCGCCGCCGCGCAGCCCGACGGTGTGGTCGACGAGCTGCGGGCGATCGTCGACGAGGGGATGACCGCGTCGTCGGCCGGTAACACGGTGCGGGCGTCGGAGCTGCACTCGGAGTTCCACAAGGCCGTCGAACGGGCGACCGGCAATCCGTACCTCGTCCAGGTCGTCGAGCCGCTGCGGCAACGCACCGAGATGATCTTCTCGATCCTCGTCGAGGCGCGCGGGTCGATGGGGTGGCACGAGCACGAAGCGATCATCGACGCCATCGCGCGGGGCGACGCCGACGGTGCGCGATCGACCGTGTCCGAACACATCCTGTCGGTGCTGGAGAACCTCGAGGCAGCGACGCCGACCGGAGGGCAGCCGTCGTGACGAAGCTCGTCCCGCGCACGATCGAGTGGATCGACTCCGCGCCCGTCCGCATCCCCGCGTCGGCGCGGTCGACGGCATCGCCCGACGCCGTCTTCGCGGTGCTCGCCGAACACGAGCGGTGGCCCGAGTGGTTCACGTCGGTGAAGTCCGTCGAGGTGATGGGCGCGCCGTCGGGCGTCGGCGCCCGGCGGCGGGTGAAGGTGCCGGGGCTGACGGTGGACGAGGAGTTCATCGTGTGGGAGCCGGGTGTCCGGTGGTCGTTCACCGGGCTCGAGGCCCGACCGGGGATCACCCGCTCGCTCGTCGAGGACTGCCGGTTGACGCCCGTGTCCGGCGACGGCGGCGGGACCGACATCACGTACACGATGTACCTCGACCCGCCGACGTGGATGCGGCCGCTGCTCGCCGTGCTGGCCCCGCAACTCCGGCGCAACAACAACAAGGCGATGGAGAACCTCGCCCGCCGCGCCGCCGCGCCACCGACCGCGTAGTCAGGCGAGCACGAACACCGGGTGCTTCGGCGCGATGCGCCGCACGTCCTCGGCCGGCGAGTCGGCGCCGACGCCGTCGAAGAACACGCCGACCTCGGCCTTCCACCGCTTCAGGTAGGCGCGGAGTACGTCCTCCTTGTCGGCGTCGGCGATCTCGGTCGCGTGGAACGTCTCGACGCGCCGGCCGAGCCGGAGTTCACCCGATCCGCCGGCGGCGCGCAGGTTGCGGACCCACTGCGTCTCGCCCCGCGGTGCGACGAGGTAGCGGCGGTCGTCGTGCGTGAGGAGGTTGACGGGCGTCGACCGCCACTCGCCGCTCTTGCGGCCGCGCACGCGGAGCTCCCGTGAGCCCCAGACGCTCAGGCCGGCCTTCGTCAGGAGGGCGACGGCGCGGTTGAAGACGTGGCGGGTGAACCAGCCGGGCTCGACGTAGTGCGGATGCGACTGCATGCGTCGACGGTACGGCAGCCGGTTCGCTATGACGCCTGCCCGTCCGGCTCGGCGACGACCGAACCTGTCCCCGTCGTCCGGGCGTCGACCGTCGGATGCCCCGAGTAGCGGATCGATCCTGTGCCCGTGAGCGTCGCGTCGAGGCGGCCGGTCGCGTGGACGCGCACGTCGCCGGTGCCGCGGAGCACGACGGTCACGTCTCGGGCAGCGAGGTCGTGCAGGTCGAGGCGGCCGGTACCCGACAGCCTCACGTCGAGCCGGCGCATCGGGGCACCACGGACAGTCACCGACCCCGTGCCGCTCAGCTCGACCGCCTCGAGCGACGAAACCGACACCGCGACCCGCATCGGTGCTCGCGTCGTGAAGCTCCCGGCGTCGCCGATGACGAGCCGGCCCGACCGGACCGTCGTCGTCACGTGGGCGAGGAGGTTGTCGTCGGCGGTGACCGCAACGGCGCGCGGCGCGCCGACACGCACGACCACCGCGTTCGTGCCGGCGAGGTCGATGGCCGTGAACGGTGGCACCGTCCGAGCTTCGGTCGCGGCGTGGCCGGAGCCGCGCACCGTGCGCGACGGGGACGAGGT
>DASSOZ010000200.1:0-42871 GCA_035700105.1 Acidimicrobiales bacterium | reverse complement strand
CGTCCTTGACCGGCCTCTTGCGCGTCAGCGCGCCATCCGGCATTCATCCGGCATCGGCTTCGCCATCCGGCGCGCGCTCGCCGGATGCCATCGTCCTGCCGGAGCTCGTCATCGATCCCTTGCGCCATCGCTCGATCGGCTTGCGCGGTGCGGTGGAGGTAGCGCAGCGCGGCCTGCGGGGACGTCTGGCCGAGTCGCGCCATCAGGTCCTTGAGCGTCGTTCCGGGGACCTTGGCCGCAAGCGTGTTCGACAGGTGGCGGAGATCGTGCGGCTTCAGGTCAGGACGCACACCCGTCTTCGCGAGCGCCTTGTGCCACGCCTTGTAGAACGACGCCCGTCGCACGCCGCCCTTCGGCCCGGCGAACAACGGCGCGTCGGGGTTCGGCCCGACGTGGCGATCGAGGTGGGCCTCGAGGACCGGGACGATCGACTCCGGCATGGCGAGGTCGCGGACGCCCGCGGCCGTCTTCGGACGACGGACCTCGATGCCGGACGAAAGCTCCTGGCGCTGCTTGGTCACGATCACCCGTCGATGCAGGAAGTCGAGGTCGCCCCGCGTGAGTCCCAGCAACTCGCCGAGGCGCAGCCCACACGACGCCGCGAGGAGGACGAGCGCGCCGTACGGCGGGTCGATCGCCTCGACGAGGGCGAGCGCCTGGCCGACGGGAATGAGCGGACGCTCGTCGCTCGTCTCGCTCGCAGCGCCGCGAACTCGCGTGCGGTTCTTCGCGAGGAGGTCGTCCTCCGCGGCGGTGTTCAGCATCGCCATGAGCAGCCGGTAACACTTCGCCGCCTGCAGAGGGCTCACGCGATCCGAGAGGTCAGCGTACCAAGCACGAACGGACCGGCGTGAGATCACCTTGAGCGGCACATCACCGAAGGTCGGAACGATGTGCTTGAGCTGGCTCGCGTACACCTCACGCGTGCGCGGTGCGAGCCGACGCGTCCGCATCCATTCATCGGCGTAGTCACGGAGCCGGATACGTCCAGCCCTCGGGTCGACCCACCGATCCCGCGCTCGCTCGGTGCGTTGCTCCGCCTCCCACGTCTGCGCGTCGCGCTTGGTGTAGAAGGTCTTGCTGTACTTCGTGCCGTCGGGCCGACGGAGCTCGACGTCGTAGGCGGTCCTGCCGTTGCGGAGCCGCCTCGTCCGAATAGCCATGGCCCCTCCTCAGGAAGCAGGCCGACCACGCCGGGCGCGCGCCGTCATGTCGGGGAACAGGAGGGGCTGCTCGAGATGGAGCTCGATGACGCCCGAGGGCTCGTCGCCGAGCTCAACGGTAGACGCCCGGTGTGACGCCATCGGCTCTGCCTTCAGTGACGCAACGAACGCCTCGACGTCTTCGACGCGGATGCGGCGGCAGCCGTCGATCATCACCGAGGCGAGTCGGCCGCTCGCGATGAGCTCATAGAGCTTCGACCGCCCGATCGAGAGGACGTGCGCCGCGTCCTCTGGCCGGAGCAAGAACCTGTCCACCGCTACCTCCTCCGCGGTCCCTACCTCTGATAGGTGCCTCGGGGAGCAGAAACGCGACATCGAACCTCGCGTCAATTTCGCGAACGCGTGTCTCCGCTGTCCGGCCCGGTGACCAACCTCGCGAAGAAGGACACAGACTTGCCGTTATCGCGTAGCGATATCGGCGGGCCGCTCGCGCGCCGTTGTGGCAACGCCATAACGGCAAGTCTGTGCCGTCGTTTTCGCGGTGGTCACCGAGGGACTCGCACCTCGCGAGCTACTGAGCGAAGGTGTCGCGGAGTTGCCCGTTGATGAGCTGATCGAGTCGGTAGCGGCGTTGTCGGATCTCAGCGTCGTCGAGCCCACCGCCCACGCGGCGCTCGAGCTGCGGACTCGATGGTCCGTTGAGGCGATCAATCGGCTACGGGCGACGCGACGACGGTCACTCGGAATTGACGCTGCGGTGACAACCCGCGGGTCGCGCTCGATGGTCACCGGTGACCATCGATGCGGTCACCGATGACCAACCCGAAGAACCGTGCCCAGCTGGTCAGGCGACGGGCGGCAAGCGCCTCGTCAAGTAGGCGGCTGCCGTCGCGCCGATGACCATCGGTACATCAAGGAAGAGGAGCTCGCCCTGATTGGTCACCGACCGGAAGAGCACCAGCTGTAGGGCGACGACCGTAAGGACGGTTGTCGCGATGGCTGCGCACGCGGCGCGATGAGCTCGCTGCTGCACTGAGGCGTTCCACACTCGGCTCGTCGCGAGAAGGGTCAGGGCCACGCCGTTCGCCGCCCCAACCGCCAACCCGACGAGCGAACCGATGACTCCCCCGACAAACACGCCGAGGTAGACCACAAACCACGCGCCGACGACCAAGGTGAACAACGCTCCGAACGTCGCACCGATTAGCGCGCCGTACCGAATACCTGCGCTGCACCAGGCGCCCAACACCGTTTGCTCGACAGGGCGCACGAGGGCCCCGTCAGACGCTCCCTCGGATCCCTGGCAGAGGCAGCAACTCGTCAGCACGTCGAAACTCCGGCTGCGGCTCCGCCAGCGGCCACGAGTTGAGGCTGCGGCCGCCACCGAGTCGTCATCTGTGACATGAGGAAGGCGCTGTCGAGCGTGGCGGTGCCGGGCGGGAAGCGTGTCCCGTCGTCGAAGTAGCTCGAAGCGACTCGCTCGACGTGCAACGGCTCCAGGTTCCAACCGTCAGTTCCGAGCTCCACCCCGTCGAACACGCCATCGCATGGCGTCGCCGCGTAGCCGACGGGTGCCGAGCGGAAGAACGCGGATGCCGCCTCGACTGTGGCGAAGATCGAGCCCGGCATCGGGCCGTCGCTCAGCTGGGCATCGACCTCGACGCTCACCGCGCCGTCGCGGCTCGCGACATGGATCTCGTACCGATCGTCGCCCTCACGGACGTCGAATCGAGCGCGGTGCTGCCACCCCGGGAACAAGCGCCCGCCAACGAGAGCAGAGACGCGTGATGAAGTGTCGCGTCTCGGGATGTAGACGCCACTTACTGGACCGGACGGCGTGTCCCACTCCACAGCAACCCGGTGAGCCGCGTTCTCCGAGGTCACGCCGAGGCGGCGCGGTACGCCGACGGGACGAACGGCACCGAGGCGGATCAGGCAGATGCCAGCGACCCCGTATCCATCGATCGTGAAAGGCCGGAATGGCTCCGGCACGGCAGCGGCGAGAACCTCGGGCTCGACGCGGTAGTTGATGAGGACGCGCCGCTCGATCGTCGCCTGCAACTGAGGCGCCCTCACGACGACGCCTTGCTCGTGCGGGTGGCCCTACGCCGGCGCAGTACGACCTGCTCAGGACACACGGTCGACAGGAACTCGCCGACGCACAGCGCCAGCCGGTCTTCGACGAGCGAGTAGATGATCCGATTCGCGTCGCGGCGCTCGTCGACGAGCCCCGCAGCCTTGAGGATCGTCAGGTGACGGGACACGGAGGGGCCCTTGATGGGGAACCTCGATGCGATCTCGCCGGCTGAAAGCTCGCCCTCGCGGAGGTCTTGGAGGATCTGGCGCCGCGTTGGGTCGGCCAAAGCCTTGAAGACGGAGGCGCTCTCGTCGTCTGCCATGTTCGCTATTTAGCCAGATAGCTACATAGCGAGTCAAGTCCCGAGCGTTCGGCCTATCGGTGCGAGACGACCTTCCATCTCGTGCCCTCGGCCTCGAGCACCGCGGGAAGCACCCCCTTCGATGCCTCCGCCGACAGCCAGACCTCGGAGTCCAGCACCAAGGCCGACGCTGCTGCTTCGAGGTTGAGGACGTTCAGTTGCGCGTGCCGGCGAGCGAGCTCCGCCATGACCGGCACCGTCTGTCGAGGGTCCGGCAATCCGATGTCCTCGCGAAGTTCGAGCAGGCCCAGAATCGCTCGTTCCTGTTCCTCCGCTCCCAGCTGTTCGAATGGCCCGGACAAGTGACCGCCCGCGCCGACGACAGCGGCACGGCACGCTCGGTAGTACCAGTACGACGTCGTGAACAGCGCTGGCCGGCGCCTACCTCGGTCGAGCCCGACAAGCAGCTCCTCGACCAACAGCCGGTCGTCCAGCAGGACGACGAGCTCGCGCGGCATGCAGCGCTACTGGTCTACGAGGTCCGGGTCTTCGAGCGCAGCGACGCCGAGTTCGTAGCGGTCCGCAAGGACACGCCGCAGTTCGCGCCGAGCTGCGCTGACGCCACCCGGGACGATGAGCGCTGCGTCGCCGAGGTCGATGAAGCCCACCTCACCGCCGCCACCGATGCCCCATCGATGCCGAAGTTCGGCTGGCAGGCTCGTCTGGCCTCGGTGAGACACCTTGGCATTGCCCGTCGCAGTCACGACCGCATTGTACATGGGGACCTTCTACAAGGCACCCGGATCTGCCTGATCTCGGGGATCGACCTCCCGGTTCGGTCGCAGGAGCGTCAGGTATAGGACCGCGATGAGCACCAGGCCGGAGCCGGGCGATCCCACGTCATCGACGAAACCGTGGAGCGCTTCATTCCTGAAGTTCCACCCATTCGGTGCTGAGAGGAGGGTGCGGAGATAGCGGTACCAGGACTCATCAAGCCCACGCTCGAGAAGCTGCGGCAAGAGAGCACCCAGACCCGGGTACGTGCCAGGCGCGCGTTCGCGCTGCACCCGGTACAGCGGTGCATCGATGGCGAGCAGCAGCTCGCGACATTGGCGCTCAACGAGCGGAATCCCTGTGTACGCAGCGGCTTCGTGGTCCCCGTCGATGTACCGGCGCACGACGCGCCCAATCGCTGCGGCCGTGGGATCTTCACAGCCGACGGCCGCAAGTGCCGCGACGACATCCTCAACTGACGGATCGTGCTTGACGCTTGCGCGGCGCAGCCCCTCAGCCAGCAACTGCCCGTGCCACCCCAGGGCCATCGTCTCAAGGTCCGTCAACTGGTCATCGAGCTGATCGTCGTCGGATCGCGGCGTGTACCTCGGCAGGCCGTCGCCGCCGAGGCGGACCTTCGGGAACAGGGCCTGCAGCGGGTGTTCCTTCGCGAGGTCGGCAGCGGTCTTCCGGTTGCGGTCGACATCGCCGGTCGGCGGTCCGTGCGCCAGCACTCGCATCACGGAGTCCCACCAGGTGTCGCCCACCATCGAGTCGATGTACTCCTCGATCTGCTCGGGCGAGAGACTCTGCGGGACTTCGACCTCGATGCGCGCGAGCTCCGGCGGTCCCGCGGTCTGCATCGCGAGCACGGCCCGGTCGACCAGGTCAGGAAGACCACGCTCTCGTGCGAGCTTCGCTGCCTTCTCACGGTGCATGACCGCTACCAGCGGATCCGCCCGGTCGGCCTCGTCCAGCCAGCGCTCAACGAGCTCCCGGTCGAGCGCCTTGCGCGCCGCGGCGTCGGGCGCTCGGCGCCGCTGCAGCTCGATCACGCTCTCGGCGTTCCAGGCGTCCGGATAGCGCTCCCGAGCAACCGCAAGAAGCTCATCGACTCTCGGATTCGGACACCGCGCGTCGACCAAGACGTCGATCAGCCGCAGAGCCACCCCCAGCTTCGGCTCCGGGTCGTCGAGACTGGCGGCAACTCCTTCGAGGAGTGCCACGACCACGCGACTGGACGCAGAGTCGTTGCGGGTCAGCCGCGCGATGTGGTGCGACCTACGCAGCCCGTCGACCGCCCGTAGCGATGGAGGGCTGATGGTCGTCGCGTCATCGAGATAGGCATCGATCGCGAGAGCAGCGTGCCTGCCGATGTCCCCCCACTTGCGCTCGAACAGGAGGTCGTGGAGCCGGGCTCGCACACGGGGATGCTGGGCTTCGCCGGCGACCGCTGCCCACACCGCGCACGTCTCCTCTGGAACGTCCGCCAAGGGTGCCGGGACGGACCCGCCGTCCTCGAACTTGAACATCGGGCCGAACCGCTCCCCATCGGACGAGTCCTCGCGTGCGTGGAATCGGAAGGCCTCGGCGAGACGCTGGCGGGACTCATCGTCGCGACGATCCCCGACGATCGCCTCGACGATCTGATGCTCCCACTCGCTGTCGGCTGCGGCCGCGTCCACGAGTTGAGCGAGTTCGATGTGGATGTCGTGCGGTTCGCCCACCGCTCCATCGTCGCAGCGGGGTGTGACAACGGGGCCGTGATTTGGATCCGCCAGAGGTCGCTACAACCGCGCGACCGTGTCCGGGTGGCTGGTCGCGTGCGAAACGAGGAGCGATTCGCCGAAGAAGTCCTTCGGCGCGTACTCGGCGTCGAGGTCACGCAGCGGGACGACGGATCCCTCAATCGCATGCCGGATGCCCTCTTCCGGCTCCCCAGTGGGATCGAGGGTGCCCTCGAGGTGACGACCATCGGAGCGCGTGAGGCGCTCGAACGTGAAGCGATCGCGGCCAGGACCGACTGGCACGTGGCTGGCGCGCGCTGGGCGTGGATGATCCATGTCGGAGCCGGCGTGTCGATGCGTGAGTTCGAGCGTCATCTTCCGACGATCGTGCTGGCTTGTGAGGCAAGGGAAGCGACGGATCCGCGCCTGGTGCCTCACGAGCACCGAGGTGACGGCGCAGCGTTCAGGTGGCTCGCGAGCGTCGACGTGTCGATGCACGGGTTCCCGCAGACGAGCAGACCCGGAGCGATCGACGTACTTCCGGACGGCGGCGGGGGCGCCGTCTACGAGCATCTCGATGAGCTGCCGGTTTGGCTCGCGGAGCGTTTGCGCGAGCCTGACCTGGCCGAGAACGTCAACAAGCTCAAGGCCACGGGCAGGAGCGAGCTACACCTGTTCCTTCGCATTCACGACACCGCGATGCCCTTCTCGCTCTACCACCCGCTCGCCTGGGGCGACTACGTCCCGTCCGCGTCTCTCGAGGCGCCCGACGGGCTCACTGGGCTTTGGCTCGCTCCGGCGTGGAGGAACCCGATCCTGTGGTGGAGGCGATCAGCCGGCTGGGCGCGCGCTGACTGCCTCGACTAGCGCCAGTCGCCGGGGCCCTGCCACGGCACCGGACCATCCGCCATTCATCCGGCTTCCGCCGTCGATCACACTCGTCCACGTCAGTCCGCGCACTCGCCATGACCAGCATGTTCGTCCGCAGCGGTCCGCTCAGATCCGGATGTAATCGCTTCCCACGCTGAGAACGCGGGTTCGATTCCCGTCGCCCGCTCTCCGCTCCGCTCGTCTCCCCCTCGCTCGATCTCCACGAGTTCTCCCGGTCGTCTTCAAGCACCGCACGATGGAACGGCGGACGATCGCCGCCATGACCGACGTGCTGGTGGACCGACGAGTGGCGGCGATCGACGTGGTCGGCGTGAGCCGCCATGCGGGCGGGAGGCCGCTCCTGGAGGATGTGACGTTGTCGCTCGGCGCCGGCGAGCTCGTCGCCATCGCCGGGGGGAGCGGGGCGGGCAAGACGACGTTGCTCGAGACGATGGCGGGCATCCGCCGACCGTCCGCGGGCGTCGTGCACCACGACGGGGCGCCGGTGCGGTCAGGTGAGGGCCGGCGCATCGGGTACGTGCCGCAGGACGACATCATCCACCGCGACCTGCCGCTTCGACGGACGCTCCGGTACGCGGCGGCGTTGCGGTTGCCGCGAGGAACGACGGCAGCGCAGGCGGAGCGGATCGTCGACGAGACGCTCGCCGACCTCGACCTCGCCGAGCGGGGCGACGTCGTGGTGGCGGCGCTGTCAGGGGGCCAGCGCAAGCGGGCGAGCATTGCCGTCGAGCTGCTGAACCGGCCACGACTGTTCTTCCTCGACGAGCCGACGTCCGGGCTCGACCCGGCAACCGCCGCGGAGGTACTGGCGGTGCTGCGGCGGCTCACGACGCGCGGCGTCACCGTCGTCCTCACGACGCACGATCCCGCCGACATCGAGGCGTGCGACCGCGTCGTGTTCCTGGCGCGCGGCGGTCGACTCGCGTTCGTCGGCACCCCGTCAGAGGCGAAGGCCCACTACGGCGCCGACAACCTCGCGCGCGTCTACCCGCTGCTCGCGCCCGTCGCGGCCATCGCGGCGAGCGCCGGCGCGCCCGGCCGGGCTACGGCGACACCAGTGACCCCCGCCGCCGGCGCGGGCATCGGACCCGCACGTCAGTGGCTCGTCCTCACCCGCCGGAGCGCAGAGGTGATGGTTCGCAGCCACCTGACGCTCGCGGTCCTGCTCGGCTCACCGGCGCTCGTCACGGCGATGATGGCGGTCCTGTTCCGACCCGGCGTGTTCGACGCACGCGGCCCGCAGGCACTCGGCCCCGTCCAACTGATCTTCTGGCTCGCGTTCGCCGGCTTCTTCTTCGGCCTCACGTACGGCCTGCTCCAGATCGTGGGCGAGCGGGCGGTGTTCCGACGCGAGCGCTTCGCCGGCCTGAGCCCCGCTGCCTACGTCCTCTCCAAGATGGCGGTGCTCACCCCGCTCCTCGCAACGGTGGCCGTGGTGCTGCTCGGGACGCTGCGCGCGCTCGACCGGCTGCCGCCGTTCGGGTCCGACGTGTACGCCGCGCTGTTCCTCACGCTGCTCATCGAGTCGATCGCCGCACTCGCGCTCGGGTTGCTCGCGTCGGCTGCGGTGGTCGACGCCGCGCAGGCGACGCTGGCGCTGCCGATGCTGTGCTTCCCGCAGGTGCTGTTCGCCGGTGCCATCGTCCCAGTGCCGCAGATGGCGCTCCCCGGCCGGTTCATCAGCGCGGCGATGGCCAACCGGTGGGCGTTCGAGTCACTCGGCCGCGTGCTGCCGCTCGACGCGCACACCGCGGGCGCCACCGTCGCGCCCTACCACCGCGCGTTCACCGGCGGCGCCGTCGACGGGTGGTTGGTGCTCATCGCCTCGACGGTCGTGCTCGTCGCCGCGGCCATCCAGGTCCTGAGGGCGTCGGACGCTGGACCGAGTTCGCGGTGACCGGTGAGGCTCACCGACACGGTTGCCGAACCGGATCGACGCCGTAGACCCGGGCGCCGTTGAGACCGAGGATCTTCGCCTTCACCTCGTCCGTCAACGCCGGGTAGCCGAATCGTTCCTGGAACTCCGACGAGATCGTGAACGCACGAAACGCGTCGATCTGCGGCTGCGGCGAGCCGTACCAGATCGAGTCGGTGCCCCACACGATGTTGTCCTCACCGAGGTGGGCGAGGAGCTTGCCGAGCACGTGGGCGGCCTGGTCCGGCTCGCGCATGACGCGGAACCACGTCGTGCCGAGATCGGCGTACACGTTCGAACCGTGACCCAGCCCCGCGCCCTCGACCGACGCGATCAGCCGGTCCACACCGCGGGGCGACGACGATGGTGCGTACGCGCCTTCGCGCCGGCCCACCTGCCAACCGGCGTGGTACACGAGGAACGTGGCGTCGGGATGACGGCGGGCGGCCGGGCCGACATCGACCGGGTCGTTCGAGTAGCCGCCGGCCAGGCCCTTGTGCACCGCGATGCGGGGTACACCGAGCTCGATCGCCTTCGACACGAACGCGTCGCCCACCGCGGCGACCGACGAGTCGTGATCGTCGAGCCACCAGGGCGGGCCGGGGATGTGCGTGTAGACCTTCCAGCCCACGACGTCGTGCTCGTCGACGACGCGCTCCATCGCGGCGAGCGCGTCCGGCAGCGGCGCGAGCGTCGGGTGGGCCTCGGCATGCAGGAACAGCCGCTCGGGACTGGCGTGGCACGCCGTGTGCACGGCGCGCCGAGTCCGCTCCATCGTCTCGGGCGACAGCGGGCTGTGGTCGGGCGCGAACGGCAGCGCCGACAGCACCGCCATCGACGTCTCGCTGCGGTTGAACACGAGATCGGTGAAGTGCGCGGCGTCGAAGCACTTGGCGTGGTCGGCATCACCGCACGACGCTTGCGGGAAGTTGCCGGTGAAGCCGAGCTCTCGACGGCTCAGCGGGTCGACCTCGAAGTCGAGCATGTGACCCTGGACGTCGAACACGAGCCCACCGTCGCGCCCGAGCGCGGTCGTGGCGACGTCCGGCTCGGTCGTCGACTCACTCGGCAACGTCGTGGCGAAGCCGCCGCCGGGTGACCTGCCCGCGCTGCTCGCGCGTTCCTTCGAGCAGCCGTCGACGACGAGCAGCATCGTCGCGATCGCGCAGGCAGAGCGGAGGAAGTCGCGGCGGTCGACGCCGGTGCGGCGGGCGTTGCTGTCGATCGCGTCGCGCGTCCGGCGGACCACCTCGCGTTCGAACGACGTCGGGGCCGGCGCGACGTACTCGCCGTTGGTCACGGGGCCGAAGTCGATCGGCAGCGCGTCGTCGATCCGCTGAGTGTACGGCCGCGGCCCGACGACGAGCGCCCGCTGATCAGCCGGGCCCGTACACCCGCTCGGGGTGCACGAACACCGCGACCCGCCGCTCGGCCGCCATGACGCGGTCGTACTCGTCCCAGTCGTCGTGCGTACCGCCGGCGGCCGTGAAGATCTCCCGCAGCAGCGACGGCAACCGGTCGCCGGCGATCCCCTCGAGCGCATCGTCGGGCCCGGCCAGTTCGACACTTCCCTCGACGGCCGCCCACTGCCAGCCGGCCCGAACGACGACCGTCGCGCGCGGGCGGGCGCGCAGGTGACGGAGGCGGAGGGCGGACCCGGCCGAGACGAACGCCACCACCGCCTCGCCCGAGACGGGGTGGTCGATCACGCCCGCGTTCACCACCGACGACTGGACCGTGCCGTCTGCCCTCGTGGTGGAGACGACGACGAGTCCGTGGTCGCCGGGCACGAGGGTGGTGAACGGGGCGAGATCGACGGTCATGCGGTCGTCCTAGCCGATCACGGCTGGCTCGAGCGCCGGAATCGGCGCACGCAGGGCGTCGTTCTCGCCGTCGCCCCGACCGCCCTCCTGGTCGAGGTCGACGTGCGGCAGGAGGCGATCGAGCCACCCTGGCAGCCACCAGTTGGCGGAGCCGAGCAGGCTCATCGTCGACGGCACGAGCACAAGCCGCACCAGCGTGGCGTCCAACAACACTGCGACCGACAGGCCGACGCCGATCATCTTCACGATCACGCTGTCGCCGAGCACGAAGGCGGCGAACACGCTGATCATGATGAGGGCTGCCGAGGTGATCACCCGCGCCGTCCCGGCGAGGCCCTCGACGACGGCGAGGTGGCTGTCGCCGTGGCGCAGGAACTGCTCGCGCACCCGCGACAGCAGGAACACCTCGTAGTCCATCGACAGGCCGAACAGGATGGCGAACATGATCATCGGCACGAACGGGTTCACCGGCACGGTGTGCTCCAGCCCGATGAGGGCCTTTCCCCATCCCCACTGGAAGACGGCGACGACCACGCCGTACGCAGCGCCGATCGCCAGCAGGTTCATCAACGCAGCCTTGAGCGGCACGAGGACCGACCGGAACACCGTCATCAGCAGAAAGAACGACAGCGCGACAACGGCACCGATGAACCACGGCAGCCGCTGCGTGAACCGGTCGACGACGTCGGTCTCCAGTGCGTGGCCGGTGAGCGCGGCGCGGGCACCGGTTCCCTCGACGGCCGCAGGGATCACCTCGGCACGCAGATGGTGGACGAGCCGGTCGGTCGCCGCGTCCTGCGGCGCGGTCGTGGGATTGGCGGTGACGACCGCAGTGTCGCCGGCGCCGTTGAACAGGGCCGGTGTGACGGTGGCGATACCGGGATCGGCGAGAAGCGCGTCCCGCACCCGGTCGACGGCGACACGATCCGACGGAGACGATGACGGCAGCGACACGACTGCGACGATCGGGGCGTTGAACCCGCGGCCGAACGCGTTCGTCAACAGCGAGTAGGCGGCACGCTGCGTCGAACCCGGGCGTGCGTTGCTGTCGTCGGCGAGCCCGATGCGCATCGAGAGCACGGGCAGGGCGATCGCTGCGAGGACACCGAAGCTGGCGACGGCGTAGCGGACGGGGTGGCGCCCGACGTGGTGCGCCCACCGACCGGGCAGCGTCTCGTGCGCCGGCTTCGACACTCGGCCACGACGGTGGATCGACAGCCGGTCGATCTTCGTGCCGGCGAGACCGAGGAACGCGGGGAGCAGCGTCACCGCGGCAGCCATGGCGATCGCGACCACCACCGCGATGGCGACGCCGATCATCGTCATCGCGGGCATCCCCGCGACCTTCAGGCCGAGGATGGCGACGACGACCGTCGCCCCGGCGAAGAGGACTGCGAGGCCGGCGGTCGCGTTGGCGGTGCCGGCGGCGTCGTCGACGGCCATGCCGTCGTGCAGGTGCTGGCGGTGGCGGGTGACGACGAACAGCGCGTAGTCGATGCCGACACCGAGGCCGATCATCATGCCGAGCATCTCGGAGACGGTGGGCACGTCGGTGACGCTGGCGATGATCTTCATGCCGGCGAGGCCGACGACGATGCCGATGACCGCCGTCCCGATCGGGATGCCCATCGCCACCGCCGAGCCGAACGCCACGAGGAGCACCACCATCGCGACGAGCATGCCGAGCCCCTCCTGGCCCTTCGCGGTGTCGCCGGCGTTGGCGACCGCCCCGTTGATCTCCGCACGGACGCCCTCGCCGCGCACCCCGGCGAGCGCAGCGGTCGCCTCGTGCGCGTGCCGCGCCGTCAACAGCGTCACGTCGTACTGCACGTCGACGTACGCCGTACGGCCGTCGGCGCTGACGGCGCCCGACCCGGGCGCCCACGGGTCGGTCACGCCGGTGACGTCCTGCCCGCGAGCCAGCGCCGCACGGGCGGACTCGACGGCGGAGCGGTCGAGCGCGTGCGGCGACGACGGCGCCGCGTGGAACACGACCCGGCCTGTCGCACCGGACTGCGTCGGGAACCGCTCGGTGAGCAGGTCCGTCGCCGCCTGTGACTCGGCACCGGGGATGCGGAACGTGTCGTTGAACTCGCCGCCGCGCTGGCCGGCGACGGCGATCACGGCGACAGCCACGACCAACCAGATTCCGAGCACGCGGAACGGATGGCGGGCGGAGCTGCGGCCGAGGCGGAAGAGGAATGCGGACATGGGACTGCCTCCCGGTTCGTGATCGCCCGCTCGTGCGGACGGCGCTCACCATCCGGCAGGGCGGTGTCCCCGCACTGACCCGGCGCTGTCCTCCGGGTCAGTGGCCGGTCAGCGGCGACTCAGCGCGCGGGCGCATCGTCGCCACCATGCAGACCACTCACGCAACCGCCCATCCCGTCCGCTTCTCCGTCGACTACCCCGACCGCCCGCTCGATCGGGTGTCCACCGCGTTCCGACTCGTCCTCATCGTCCCGATCGTCCTCGTGCTCGCCGCTGTCTCCGGTACCGCGTGGCAGTGGACGCACGGCAGCGGCGCCGAGGTCGCGGCCGGCGCCGGCGGGCTGCTGACGCTCGGCCCGCTCGTGATGATCGTGTTCCGGCGCACCTACCCGCGCTGGTGGTTCGACTGGAACCTCGAGCTCCAGCGCTTCACGAACCGCGTGTGGAGCTACGCGCTCCTGATGGACGACCGCTATCCGTCGACGACGGAACAGCAGTCCGTCCACCTCGACTACGACTACGCCGACCCCGCGACGGGCGAGCTGAACCGCTGGATGCCGTTGGTGAAGTGGTTCCTCGCGATCCCGCACTACGTCGCGCTGGTGTTCCTCGGCGTCGGCGCCGCGGTCGCCGTCGTCGCCGCGTGGTTCGCGGTGCTGTTCACCGGGCGCTACCCGAAGCGGCTGTTCCGGTACGTCGAAGGCGTGCTGCGCTGGGGAAACCGGGTGACCGCGTACGCCGTCACCCTCGTGACGGACCGCTATCCGCCGTTCCGGCTCGCGCCCTGAGCGACCGCGACCGCCGCCACCAGCTCGTCGGGCGCCGTGTGGCGACCCTGTTCGAACTGCGCAGCGAATGCTGCCGGTCCGAGCAGGGTCGTCGCCGCGTCACGGATTCGATCGACGTCACGCTGCTCGACGGGTGTCGGCGCCGCGCCCCGGGACGAGCGGACGCTCGCCGCGGCACCGAGGAGGGCGGCGGCTCGCGCGACGTCGCCGTCGAGGACCGCGGCGCCCGCGAGACCCTCGAGGGCCAGGGGCACGAGACGCGAATGGCCGAAGCCGCACACCTGCTCGTACGCCGCCCGATGCCACCCGATCGCCTCGACCGCGTCGCCGCGTGCTTCGGCGACGAAGCCGAGCACCGACATGGACGTGGCGATCCCGGCGGGGATGTCGAACGGGGTCGGCGCACGGGAGAACGACGCCGAGAAGCGCCGGGGTGACGGTGCCTGCTGCAGATCGAGCGCGTCACGGGCGAGCGCGGCTGCGTCGTCGAGCCGCCCGTCTCGGCGGCGCAACCCGGCGAGCGCGTTGAGCGCCTGCGCTCGCGCCGGCCGGTAGGTCAGCTCGTTCGCCCGCGCCAGCGCCTCGCCGACGAGCTGCTCGGCGAGCGCGTCGCCGGCGTGCGCCGCGTCCGTTCCGAGGCGAGCCATCAATGTCGTCTCGAAGAGCGTCATGCGGAATCCCCCGACGATGTCGAGCGCCTCGCGCAGCGCCTTCGTCGCGCCGGCGACGTCGCCGCGGAACTCGTCGAATTCAGCGGTGATGTCGAGACACACCGCGGTCATGAAGAGGTCGCCGGCGTCGCGGTACTGCACGAGCGCGTCTCGCAGCAACGAGTCGAACGCGTCGAAGTCCGCGTCGATCTGCACGGCCAGCGCCGCCCGGAACCACGTGCGCACCGCACGCGTCCACGGCGTGTCGGGCGCGTCCGCGACGAGCGCGAGCGCGGCGACGTTGATCGCCGTCGCCTTCTCGCGTCCACCGGTCGCGCCGACGACCTGCGAGTAGAACGACATCACGTACGCGACGAGCACCGGATCGTCGGCGTGGGCCCGCAGCAGCGCGAGCCCGGCGTCAAAGCCGTCGTCCACTCGCGTCACGTGTCCGGCGAGGAATCCGAGGAACGCGTGCCACACGAGGCCGCGCCCGAGCGTGAACGGATCGACGTCGCCGGGCAGCGCGAGGGCGACGTCGATCCAGTGGTACCCGTCGCCGGCGCCTCCCGCGACCCAACGGTGGAACGTGAGGTCGGCAGCGATGGTGAGCGCAAGCTCCTTGTCGCCGATGCCGACGGCCCAGTCGAACGCAGTGCGGATGTTGTCCTGCTCGACGCCGACGGCCATGAACCACTCGCGCTGCGACACTCCGCGGCAGGCGTCGCGACCGCGGACGCACAGCGCCGCCATGTCGTTCGCCATCCGGGCGAACACGATGTCGGCGTCGCCCCGCTCGACGACCTTCTCGCGCCCGTACTGGCCGAGCGTCTGGAGCATGCGATATCGGGGCTCGGTGCCGGACGCGTCGACGTACACGAGCGACTTCTCGACGAGCCCGGCCATCAGCTCGACGACGTCGTCGACGTCGACGTCGTCGCCGGCGCACACGGCCAACGCGGTCGCGATCGTGCACCCCCCGGGCAGCACCGAAAGTCGCTCGAAGACGCGACGTTCGTCCTCGAACAGCAGGTCGTAGCTCCAGTCGACGACGGCGCGCAGTGTCTGCTGGCGTGCCATCGCGGTGCGCGAGCCACCGGTGAGCAGGCGGAAGCGGTCGTCGAGTCGCTCGGCGATCTGCGCGACCGGGAACACGCGCGTCCGGGCCGCGGCGAGCTCGATCGCCAGCGGGAGGCCGTCGAGCCGGCGGCAGATGTCACCGATGACGGCCCGCGTCGCGTCGTCGATCGCGAACCGTGCATCGACCGTCGTGGCCCGCTGGACGAACAGGTCGACAGCGTCGACGTCGGCGAGGGGCGGGACGACCCACACCGCCTCGCCGTCGACGCGCAGCGCCTCCCGGCTGGTGGCGAGCAGCCGCAATCGCGCGCACGCCCCGAGGAGGTCGGCGGCGATGCCGGCGGCGGCGACGACCAGGTGCTCGCAGTTGTCGAGCACGAGCAAGAGGTCCCTGCCGTCACAGAACTCACGCACGCGCGAGAGCGGGTCGAGGTTGCTCGCCGGCAACTCGAGCACGTCGGCGATCGCGCCCGCCACCGCATCGGCGTCGCGCACCGGTGCGAGCTCGACGACGAAGACGCCGTCGGCGTGTACACCAGTAGCCGCGGCGGCACGTGCGGTCTCGACGGCGAGGCGCGTCTTTCCGGCGCCGCCCGGACCGACGAGCGTGACGAGGCGGTGCCCGTCGAGCAGCTTGCCGATCCGCTCCAGCTCGTCGTCGCGGCCGACCAGCGGCGACAACGCCGCCTTCACGTTCGTCCGCCGTCTCGGCGCGTTCGCCGGCGCCGGTGCCGCGGCGGGAACGGGCGCGAGGAGCGCGGGATCGTGGTTCAGGATCGCCGTCTCCAGCTGCTGGAGCTCCGGTCCGGGATCGAGGCCGAGCTCCTCGGCGAGCGCCGACCGTCCGTCCTGGAACACGCGCAGCGCCTCGGCCTGGCGGCCCGTGCGGTAGAGGGCGACCATCAGCTGGCCGCGCAGTCGCTCGCGCAGCGGATGTTCGCCGACGAGCGTGGTGAGCTCGCTCGTCAGCGGGCCGTGGCGGCCGAGCGCGAGCTCCGCGTCGATGCGGTCCTCGATCGCGGACACGCGAGCCTCGTCGAGTCGCGAGATGTGTGGCTGGGCGAACTCCTCGTACACGAAGTCAGCAAGGGCGGTACCGGTCCACGACGACTCCGCGACGCGGAGACGCTCGACGCCCGCGTCGACGTCGCCGGCGGCGATCGCGGCGCGACCGTCCGCGAGCAAGTGTTCGAGCCGGTGCACGTCGACGCTGTCCGGCGGCAGCGCCAGCACGTATCCCGGAGGGTGCAGCGCGACGACGTCGTTCGACCCGAGCGTCCTGCGGAGCTTGGACACGAGACGCTGCAGCGCGTTGGTCGGGTCCGCCGGCTCGTCGTCACGCCACAGGTCGTCGATCAGGCGATCGGTCGCGACGACGCGCCCGCAGTCGAGGGCGAGCATCGCGAGGAGGGCACGCAACTTCGCGCCGGGGACGGAGACCGGCGTGCCGTCGTCGGCCGTGACCTCCATCGGCCCGAGGAGGCGCACGTCCACCCGGCCGACGGTACCGACTCAGACTGCGGTCAGCGAGGGGTCAGGGCGGGGGCGCATCGTCACGCCATGTCCCGCCGGCAACGACAACGTGACGAACTGCGCGAGTTGTGCGAGACGGGCGCGTTGGCGCGCGCCGTCGACCTCGCGTTCCACCACTTCGCCGACTTCGGCCGCGACGACGCAATCGTCCGGACGCTGGCGATCGCGATCGACGGGGCGCCGCGGCCGGTCGGGGCGGCCGTCCGCCGGCGGTTCGCCGAGCTGTGCGCGTCGCACCCGGCCGCCGGCGGGGGGCAGTGAACGTCAGGCCGTCGCGGCTGCCCGCGATGCCGTGATGTCGCGCTCGACGAGATCGGCGTTGATGAACTGGGCGACGCGGCTGCCGTCGGCGGCGGCGTGCAACACCTGGTGGCTCGGGTCGACGGCGTTGCCGGCGGCGTACACGCCGGGCACCGACGTCGCACCCCGGATGTCGGCGTCGATGCGTTCGCCGCGTCCCATCGGCGCGGGCACCGGCACGAGGCCGAGGCCGTCGAGCAGTTCGGTCCGGGCGACGAAGCGCGGGCCGACGACGACCGCGTCGGCGTCGAGCGTCCGTCCATCCGCCATGCGCACGCCGGCGACGGCGTCCGTGTCGTCGGCGACGACCTCGGCGACGGGCCCCGCCTCGAGATGCACGCCGCGGGCTCGCAGCTTCGTCTGGTCGTCCTCGGACACGATGCCCGGCTCGTGGACGACGACGGTCACGAGCTCGGACAGCTGCCGGAACAGCAGCGCCTGGTGCGTCGCCATGATGCTGGTGGCGATGACGACGATGCGGTGGTCGCGCACCTCCCAGCCGTGGCAGTACGGGCAGTGAAGGACGCCTCTGCCCCACTGCTCGGCGACGCCCGGGATGTCCGGGAGTTCGTCGACGAGGCCGGTGGCGAGGAGGACGACGCGGCCGGTGATTGTCGTCGTGCCGTCGGCGAGCTCCACGACGAACCGCGGGTCGTCGCCGCCGGTGTCGGCCCGGCGCGTCACACGCGTGACCGCCCCCGACACGATCTCGGCGCCGTAGCGGCGCGCCTCGTCTCTCGCGATGGCGAGGAAGTCCTGCGGCGGACGACCGTCGTGGCCGAGATAGCCGTGCATGTGGGCCGCCGGCGCGTTGCGGGGTTCGCCGGCGTCGGCCACGACGACGCTCCGGCGTGCCCGGCCGAGCTGCAGCGCGGCGGCCAGACCCGCGGCGCCCCCGCCAACGACGACGACGTCGAACTCGTTCTTCTCCATGCGGCCGACGGTACGAACCGTATACGGTTCCCGCAATAGTAGTTGCGGAATTCGCAAGGCTCGGAAGGGTGGGACATGGGCTCGGACGGCGCCGACATCGAGGACCTCGTACGCACCCGGCTACGGAGCCTCCGGCAGGCGGTGGGGTGGTCGCTCGACGCGCTCGCGGCGCGCAGCAACCTCAGTCCGTCCACGATCAGCCGCATCGAGACCGGCAAGCGGGCGATCAGCCTCGACGTCCTGCTCCCACTCGCCCGTGCGTTGCAGATCGACGTCGAGTCGCTGCTCGAAGGTGACAGCGACGATCCCGACGTCGTGATCCGTCCGGTCCCGTCGCATCGCCGGGGCGTCACTACGTGGCCGCTCAGCCGCCCGACCGGGACGACGGCGTCGCTGAAGATGCGGCTCGAGCCGCGGAAGCGAGCCGCCGAGCCTCGTGTCCACCCCGGCCACGAGTGGTTCTACGTGCTCGACGGCCGCGTGCGGCTCACGCTCGGCGACCGCACGATCGTCGTCGCGGCCGGCGAGGCGGCGGAGTTCTCGACGATGACGCCGCACTCGGTCGACGCCGACGGCGGCCCGGCCGAGCTCATCATGGTGTTCGATCGTGACGGCCAGCGCGCCCACCTCCACACCGACGGGAAACGGTCGCGATGAGTTCCGCTGGCACCGCACGTCGGAAGAGCATGCGCAAGATCAAGGCCGGACTGTTCATCGCACTCGACGGCGTGGTCGAGGCACCCGACCAGTGGCACTTCCCCTATTTCAACGACGAGATGGGCGCGTCGGTCGACGCCAGCATCGGCACGGCGGACACGTTGCTCCTCGGCCGCACGACGTACGACAGCTTCGCCGGCGCGTGGCCGGGCCGAGAGGCCGAGGGCGGCGAGGATGCGCCCTTCGCCAAGAAGCTCGGCGACGCGCGGAAGGTCGTCGTGTCGAACCAGGACCTCACGTTCACGTGGCGCAACTCCGAGCAGCTGAAGGGCGACCTCGTCCACGGAGTGACCGCGCTGAAGAACGAGGTGGGCGGCGACATCGCGATGAGCGGGTCGGTGTCGATCGTCCGCCAGTTGCTCGCCGCTGGGCTGCTCGACGAGCTGCACCTGCTCGTGCACCCGATCGCCGTGCGCACGGGCATGCGGCTGTTCGACGACGCCGACTCGGCGCTCCCGCTGACGCTGCTGTCGTCGAAGACGTTCGAGACCGGCGTCCTCGAGCTCGTGTACGGACCGGCGACGACCGCGCCGACCGGCACGTACGACGACGCGAAGACCCACCTGCAGCACTAGAGAACTCGCTTGCACCGCCGGCCGCCGCGCACGACCGTGGTGCCGTGACGATGGTGATGGTGCGCCGTGGCCGCGCCCGCGGCACGGCAGGAGCGGCGGCGGTGGGGCTCGCACCGGCTCGACCGACGGTCGATCGAGCGGCTCGTCGACGCCGCGTGCGTCACCGGTAGCGACTTCGTCGTCGACGCCGGCGCCGGTGACGGGCGCATCACGGCGCTCGTACGCGAACGGGGCGCACGCGTGCTCGCGGTCGAGCTTCACCCAGCGCGAGTCGCCGCGCTGCGACGGCGGTTCGCAGACGACGACGGCGTCATCGTCGTCCGCGCCGACGCCGGGGACCTACGACTGCCCCGCCGCCCGTTCGTCGTCGTCGCCAACCCGCCGTTCGCCATCACCACCGCGCTGCTGCGGCGCCTGACGCACAGCGCCAGCGCGCTCGAACGCGCCGCGATCGTCGTCCCCACGTGGCAGGCAGCGCGGTGGGCCGCGACACGGTCGAGCGCCACGTTCGCGTTCGCGCACGCGGGGCACGTGCCGAGGACGGCGTTCACCCCGCCGCCACCGAGGGACGCCGCCATCGTGGTCGTGCGCCGCCGAGCGTGATCGTCACGAGCGATCCGACATCCGCCGACCAGCCCGGCATGCTGGTGGGGTGATCGACGGGGCCGAGCACGCCGGGCGCATCGAGCTCGACGGGACGTCGTGGGTCGACGTCCGGCGCAACTGGCTCGGCGACGCGCTCGGCGTCGACAGCGGCGAGCTGTTCCGGTCGCTGCGCGACGGCGTGGCGTGGCAGGCGAGCCGGCTGTTCCGGTACGACCACTGGGTCGAGGAGCGACGCCTCGGGTCGTACTGGCGGCCCGGCGCCCCGCTCCCGCACGCTGCGCTCGCCGACGTCCACCGCGCGCTGCAGCGCGAGTACGCGGCGCGCTTCGACGGGTTCGGACTGATCCACTACCGCGACGGGCGCGACGGTCAGGGGTTCCACCGCGACACCGATCTTCGTTGGCTCGACGACACCGTCATCGCCGTGTTGAGCCTCGGTGCGCGCCGCCCGTGGCTGCTGCGACCGTGGTCGTCGAAGTTCGACCACGGGTCCGGTCGGGGTGCGACGCACGACCTCCAGCCCGGCCCCGGCGACCTCATCGTGATGGGCGGGCGCGCGCAGGCGGACTGGCAGCACTCGGTGCCGTACCTCTCGCGCCAGCTCGTCGGGCCCCGCATCTCGCTGCAGTGGCGGTACACGACTCGGCGCGGCGAGCCGTACCGCGGCACGTCGTACCGCGCCCCGCTCACCTACCGTCGATAGGAGGCGGGGTCGCGCCCGTCGAACTCTCTGTGCGTGAGCGCGGAGACCTTCCCCGACTGGGGCGACGTCGACGACTGGTGCATCGACGACGTCCAGGTCTGGGAGGACCGCGTCTACATGTCGATCGAGCACCGGCACACCAACTACCGCTGGGTCGTGCCGCTCGGCGAGTTCGTCAAGGAGTGACGCCGCTTCTCGTCACCGGGAGCTCCCGCCGAGGGACTCCCGGTGACGAGAACGCGACCGATCTAACGCTTCTTGGCGGCGGGGGCCTTCTTGGCCGCCGTCTTCTTCGCGGCCGGCGCCGGCGGCCACACACCCTTGGCGAGCTTCGGCGCCTGGCTCGGCGTGAGCACCGCGTCCTTGAAGCCCTTGAGCGGGGTGATGCGCGCCTTCTTCGACGCCTTGATCTTGATCGCCTCACCCGTCTGCGGGTTGCGTCCGGTGCGCGCCGCGCGCTCGACCTTCGAGAACTTCGCGAAGCCACTGATCGAGACGGGCTCGCCCTTGGACACGACCGCAGTGACGACGTCGGTGAAGCCACGCAGGACCGAGTCGACCTGCTTCGCATCGGCGCCGCTGTGGGCCGCCACCGCCTGAACGAGTTCCCGTCGGTTCATGTACTGCTCTCCTTCTCGGATGCTCTCTTGATCGCTTGATCGCTGGGTGAGGCCCACCACTGTGGTGGATCCGCTTGCTCGTTGCGCGGATACCCGCTGTTTACGCGGGTTTTCGGGCAACCTGCGCCAGGGTAGGCCGCCGCACATGCCCCGGGTACCCCGACTCCGTCCTCGTCTCCGCCGCGTCGCGACCGCGTCGCTCGCGCTGTCGCTCCTCGTGCCGCTCGGTGCTGCGTGCGGCAACGGCGACGAACAGGGACAGCCACTCGACCGCACGACGAGTGAGAACCCCGGGGGCGGCGGGCAGCCGACGGCGACAACGACAGCGGGCACCGCGGGCAACGAGTACGAGCCGGGTGCGAACAACGACACCGGGCAGGCGCCGAGCGGTCAGCCGCAGTCGGGCACCGACGACGTCGGAGGCGGGAACAACAGCAACACCGTGAACGGCAACTGAGGGGTTCGTCGACGACGGCGACTACTTGGCGACGAGCGCGGCGAGCGCGGGGACCGCGCACGCCAGGCCGATCACGATCATCGTGATGCTCCGAGCCTTCGGCGCGCGGGTGAGGTCACCCTTGTTGCGCGGGTTGTCCGGCGGACGGACGAGGGCGGCGACGTTGCCGGCGACCATCGCCGCGCCGAGCGCGAGCAACAGCCACGGCAGCAGGTCCTCGCCCAGGAACATCGGGCGGTCAGGCTAGTTGCCGTGCCGATCGTCACTCTGCGTGAGATTCCACTCAAGATTCGCACGCTGCGGGCCGAACAACTGGGTGTGGTGCCTCCCCGTGTGCCACACCGCCGGACGGGTGGGGGTCGGGAACCCTCCAACAGCAGCCGAACGAACCAGTACTCCCGCAGGGTACTGGGGCCCCTTCACTCGGCCTCCACCCCCCGGTATTGCGGCGATGGCACGCGTCCGCGTGTCATGACGCTCGCCTGAGCTCGGGCGGCAGCCGCAGATCCGACGGGCGCACGCCGGCGCGCAGGTCGACGGTCGTCGTCGTGTCGGTCGCCTCGGCGCGGTGCACGACCGACGTCCGGAGCGCACCGGTCGCGGCGTCGAAGCAGAACGTCGCGTCCTCGCCGTACGGCGGCGCGAGGACGCGCGCCCGCAGGACGAGCAGGAAACACCCGGCGCCCGCGTCGCTGTACGCCGTCGCGTACAGCGGCGTCTCGCTCGCCACGATCGCACGCAGGAGGCCCATCTCGTCGTCGACGTCCTTCGCGTACGGCGGCGCGTCGCCGCCGAACCGGCAGCCGCCGTCGGGCACGCACCCGAACCGCCGGCCTCCGACGCGTCCCTCGGTCCCGCTCGAGTCCACGCGGATGCGGTCGGGTGGCCGTTGGGCAAGCGTGACCTCCGAGGAGAACGTCCGTCCCGACACGAGCCGGCGCTCCACGACCTGGTGCGTCGCATAGGTCCCCGTGAGGCTTCGGCGCCACGCGGCGAGGAACGCGTCGACGGCGGGCGGCGGTTCCGGCCCGCCGGCGCGAGCGACGACGAACGCGAGCAGCGCGCCGACGGCCACTGCCGCGGCGATCGTCGCCGTCACCGTCCCCCGGGCACGCATCGCGTCGTTGTCTAGCGTGCGGCGCGATGCCGCCCGGCTACTGGCCCGAGCCCACCGACGATCCGTCCACGTCGATCGGGCGCGAGCCGGTGACCGCGATCACGCCCGACGGTGCCGTCGTCCGCGGGATCCTCTACACGCCCCCCGCCGGGACGCCGTGGCGGACCGCGGTCGTGCTCGGGCATCCGCGCGCCGACTTCTCGGTCCACTACGCGTGCGGACGGCTGGCGGCGGCGGGCTACGCGGCGCTCGGGTTCGCGACGCGCTACGTCAACAACGACACCGACTGCCAGCACGAGTTGCTCGTCAGCGACGTCGTGACGGTCGTCGAGCTCGTCCGGTCGCGCGGTGCGGACGCCGTCGTACTGCTCGGGAACAGCGGCGGCGGCTCGATGCTCGCGCTCGCGCAGGCGGAGCGTTCGCTCGGCGACGCGTTCGTCGCGCTCGCCGCGCACCCGGGCGAGGGCGTGTTCATGCTGCAGGTGATCGACCCGGCGGTGACCGACGAGTCGGATCCGTTCTCGGTCGACCCCGCGCTCGACATGTACGACCCGGCGAACGGCTGGCGGCCGTGGCCGGAGCCCTCGTCGTACGACCCGGACTGGGTCGCGTCCTACCGCGAGGCGCAGAGGGCGCGAGTCGCACGCATCGACGCGGTCGCGCGTGCCGCGCTCGACGAGCGGGACGCGGCGGCGGCCGCGCTCGCTCGTGTCGAGCGCGGTTCGGCCGAGTGGAACCGCACGCGCCGACGGCGCGTGCACGCGCGCTACCTGACGATCTACCGCACGCTCGCCGACCCCGCGTACCTCGACCCGACGATCGAGCCCGACGACCGCGAGCTCGGCACGATCTTCGCGTTTCCGGACCCGCTCGACGCCAACTACGGCTATGGCGGGCTGGCCCGCACGATGACGGCGCGCGGGTGGTTGTCGACGTGGTCGGGGCTGTCGTCGCACGCGGCGATGGCCGACACACTCCCGCGGGTCGGCGTGCCGACGCTCGTGGTGCACCCGACGGGCGACACCGAGATCCGCCTGTCGCAGGCGAAGGCGATCGCGGCAGCGGCGGCGCGGGGCACCGGCGACGCGACGTACGCCGAGATCAGCGGCGCCTCGCACTACCTCGCCGGTGGTCGCCGCGCCGAGGCGCTCGAGCTCATCGTCGACTGGCTCCGGCCCCGCGTGCCGTAAAACCTCGGACGTCGATCAGCCCCCGCTCAACCGGCGCGGCGGTGCACGCTCACCGCGTAGTCGCCACGCGGGTCGGCGACGTACGGCTGACGGTCCCAGGTTGCGTACCGCTCCGCCAACACGAGGCCGGCGGCCGCGCAGTCAGCGTCGTAGGACTCGAGGTCGTAGCCGCCGCGCTTCAGCTGGAAGCCGGCCACGAGCGCGCCGTGCGGGTTCGCGAGGTGGCGGGCGACGGCGGCGACGACGTCGGCCTCGGTACCCGGGCGCACGAAGATCATCACGTTCCCGGCCATGACCGCCACGTCGAACGGCGCCGCCCGCGGGCCGAGGTCGAGCGTGGCGAGGTCGTGGTCGATCCACGTCAGATCCGGGGCCGTGCGCCGGGCCACCGCGAGCATGCCGGCATCGACGTCCACGCCGACGACGTCGAGACCGCGCCGCGCCAGCTCGACCGCCACCCGCCCCGTGCCGCACCCGGCGTCGAGGACCCGCCGCGGGCGCGGGTCGAGCGTGTCCACGAACGTCGCCTCGCCGTGCACGTCCTTGCCCTCGGCGGCGAGGCGATCGAAGCGCGCCTGGTACTCGTCACCGTCGAACACCGCTGGTGATGGTATGTGTCACGTCATGCCGCGCCCTGCCCTCGTCGTGGTCGCCGCTGTCGCCGCCCTCGTCGTGGAGGCGTGCGGCGGCGGTGACGGTGCACCGAAGACCGCTGCCGAACGCGCCGCCGCCGGCGAGAAGACGTACGTGTCGATCTGCGCCGCGTGCCACGGTCGCGACCTGCGGGGCACGGCCGCCGGTCCGTCGATGCTGGCGCCGGTGTTCGCGCCCGCCACCCACCCTGACTCCGCGTTCTACGACGCCGTCGAGAACGGTGTAACAGCGCACGGCCACTTCGAGAAGTCGACGTGGGGTCCGATGCCGGCGCTGCCGACCGTCGACCACGACGACGTCACGAACGTGCTCACCTACGTGCGGGCGCGCCAACGCGCCGCCGGCGTCTACTGACACTCAGACGCCGCGGGCCATGTTGGCGAACTTGGTGTAGTTCGGCAGGAACGCCAGCCGGCACGTGCCCGTCGGCCCGTTGCGGTGCTTGGCGACGATGATCTCCGCCACCCCGCGGTCGGCCGACTCCTGGTTGTAGACCTCGTCGCGGTAGATGAACATCACGACGTCGGCGTCCTGCTCGATCGAGCCCGACTCGCGCAGGTCGGCGAGCATCGGTCGCTTGTCGGCGCGGGCCTCGAGGTTCCTCGACAGCTGCGACAGCGCGACGACCGGCACCTCGAGCTCGCGAGCGAGGATCTTGAGACCACGGCTGATCTCGGCCACTTCGACCTGGCGGTTCTCGGCGGAGTTGCGGCCCGTCATCAGCTGGAGGTAGTCGACGACGATGAGCCCGAGGTCGCCGAGGCGGCTCTTGAGGCGACGGGCCTTCGCCCGGATCTCCATGACCGTGATGTTGGGGTTGTCGTCGATGTAGACCGGCGCCTCGGCGAGCTTCCCGATGGCGTTGTTGATCTTCGCCCAGTCGGTCTCCTGCAGCCGGCCGTTGCGCATGCGGGTCGCGTCGACACGGGCCTCGGAGCACAGCAGGCGCTGCGTGATCTCGAGGTGTCCCATCTCGAGGCTGAACAGCAGCACGGGCTTGCGTGCCTCGAGCGCGGCGTGCGCCGCGATTCCGAGGGCGAAGCTCGTCTTGCCCATGGCCGGCCGAGCGCCCACGACGACGAGCGAGGACGGCTGCAGACCCGACAGCTGCTCGTCGAGGTCGAGGTACCCGGAGGGCACGCCGGTGATGGACTCGCCCCGCTCGTAGAGCGCTTCGAGGCGGTCGAGGTTGGCCGACAGCAGCTCGCGAAGCGGGGCGAGCGTGTCGGCGACGCGGTGCTGCGCGACCTCGAACACCATCGCCTCGGCGCGGTCGACCGCGTCGGTGACGTCGTCGGGCACCGAGTAGCCCATCTCGGCGATCTCGCCGGCGACACCGATGAGCCGGCGCAACAGCGAGTGCTCCTCGACGATGCGCGCGTAGCGCTGCGCGTTGGACGTCGCCGGCGTGCCCGCCTGCAGGGACACGAGCGTGGCCGAGCCGCCGATCGCGTCGAGCAGACCGTCGCGCCGCAGCTCCTCGGCGACGGTGACCGGGTCGGCCGGATCGCCGCGCTCGTACAGCCGCTCGATGGCGTCGTAGATGTGGCCGTGGGTCGGCTTGTAGAAGTCGTCGGGGTGGAGCCGCACCTCGGCGACCGCCGCGATCGCATCACGCGAGAGCAGCATCGCCCCGAGCAGCGACTCCTCGGCCTGGAGGTTGTGGGGGGGAACCCGGCCGCTCCCGCCACCGCCGGTGGACGGGCGTTGGCGGCGGCGGACGTCGTCGATCGAGGACACCATGTCGGTGCTCACGGTGCCCGTCCGAGCGTGTGGATCGCTAGAGGAACAACCCTGTGGATCTTGTGGGGACGGCTGTGGACGACGAGCCCGTCGTCCACAGCGACCCCCGGAAAACCAGGGGATGCCGCGGTGGACAACCTGTGGACAGCCAGACGGTCGTCCACAGGGCGGACCATGGTCCGATTGTAGTCGAACGTACGTTCGACCGTCCAGGAGGAAATGCCCTGCGGGCTACGCCCCGGCGACGGCCTCCACGGTCACGCGGAACTGGACGTCGGCGTGGAGGCGCACCGGCACCTCGTGCACCCCGAGCGTCTTGATCGGCTCGTCGAGGTGCAGGCGTCGGCGGTCGAGCTCGATGCCGGTCTGCTCCTTGACGGCCTGCACGACGTCGGCCGCGGTGATCGAGCCGAACAGGCGCCCCTCGCTGCCCGCGCGTGCCGGGATCTTGATGACTGCGGGCACGAGCTGTCGGGCGATCTGCTCGCCGGCTTCGCGCTCTTTGGCGTCCTTGATGTCACGGGCGCGGCGCATGGCCGACGCCTGGCTCGCCGCACCCGGCGACGCCTTGAGCGCGAGGCCCTTGGGCAGCAGGAAGTTGCGGGCGTAGCCGTCGGCCACGTCGATGACGTCGCCCTTCTTGCCGACGCGCTCGACGTCGGCGCGCAGGATCAGCTTCACGCCTCGTCGCCTCCGTCGTCACCCGTACCGACGGCGACCTCGTCGTCGCCACCCGCGACATCCACGTCCACGTCCACGTCCTCGTCGAGCTCGTCGATGTCGGCATCGAGGTCGGGCGACGTCGCCCCGAGATCGGGCACACCGGGACCGGGTCGCGGGCCGCGTCCACCGCCGCCACCGGGGCCGCCACGACCGCCGCGGCTCTCGCTCATCGTTCGCATCGTGTACGGGAGCAGCGCGAGCTCACGCGCCGTCTTGATGGCGACGGCGACGTCGCGCTGGTGCTGCGAGCAGTTGCCGGTCACGCGACGGGCGCGGATCTTGCCGCGGTCGGACATGAACTTCCGGAGGAGGTTGACGTCCTTGTAGTCGACCCAGGCCGCCTTCTCCTTGCAGAAGATGCAGACCTTCTTCTTGACCTTGCGGTTGCTGTCCTTGGCGTTGCGCTTGCGGGGCGGGGCGGGCATCTAGAACGGCTCCTCGTCGTACGAATCGGCAGGTGCGTTGGTGCGGCCGTTACCGGGGGCACCGCCGCCCCCGCCGCCCCCGCCGCCCCCGCCACCGAAGTCGCCGCCACCGCGGCGCTCGGTCTTCTTGATCTCCACCGTCGCCCACCGGAGGCTGGCGCCGATCTCGTCGGCGATCAGCTCGACGCTCTGGCGCTTCTCGCCCTCCTGGGTCTCCCAGGGCCGGACCTCCATGCGACCGGTGACGATGACGCGCGAGCCCTTCGCCAGGCTCTCGCTCACGTTCTCGGCGACGTCGCCGAAGCACACGACGTTGAAGAACGAGACGGTCTCGTCCCACTCGTTCGTCTGGCGGTTCTGCCGCCGGAAGTTGACCGCCAGGCCGAACTTCGCGGTGGCCAGGCCGCTGTTGGTGAACCGCAGCTCGGGGTCACGGGTGACGTTGCCGATCAGTGTGGTGATCGCGTTGTTCATGTCTTCACGCTCCAGTGGGTTCGCTCGCCGCGGCGGCGACCGGTTCGCTCGACGGCCCCGGCCGGGCCTCACGGCCGGCGGCGCCCTCGGGGAGCCGGATCACCTTGTGGCGGAGCACCTCGTCTGCGAGGAAGAGCACCCGATCGAGCTCGGCCATGACCGCGGGCTCGGCCGTCGCCTCGATGACGACGTAGTAGCCCTCGTTGCGGTGTCGCATCTCGTAGGCGAAGCGGCGCTTGCCCCAGCGGTCGACGCGGCCGGGGTTGCCACCTCGACTCCGGATGAGCTCGACCGCACGGTCGACCACCGATCGGATGACGTCATCCTCCAGGCCGGCATCGAGGATGACCATGACTTCGTACGGACGGACGCTGCTCACGCAGCTCACCACCTCCCTGTGGACCCGCCGGCGATGCGGTCGGGGCCCCGGACGGCCCGGGGCAGGGCTCGATTGGAACCGTGTCATGGTAGTCGATGCCGGCGAGATCGCCGTCGTGGGCACGTCCGTCACTATGCCTGGGGGGTGTGACAGGAACGCCGCGTGTCCACGTCGATCCGGGCGCCGGCCCGCAGCACGCCGAGGGCGTCGAGGTCGCCGCGGGGCACCTCGAGCGCGTAGCGGTACGGGCCGGCGGCGGCGTACAGCGGGCACTGCGCGTGGTCACCGCACGGCGCCATCACGGCGACGGACACGAGGCTGCCGTCGTCACGGAAGAACGCGATCTGCAGCGGCATGGGCGTGTTGCGCATCCAGAAGCGGCCGGTGCTGTCGGCGTCGAAGACGAAGAGCATCCCGGCGTGGTCGTCCAGGTTGCGCACGTGCATGAGCCCGCGCGCGCGGCGAGTCGGCGTGTCCGCGACCCACACGCACGACTCGAGGTCACCGGGCAGCACGCGCAGCAGCGCGGACGCGAACCCCTCCGGCTTGCGACCCCCGCCGCCGCAACCGCCGAGGACGAGGACGAGCACGACGCAGGCGAGGAGCCGACGGCGAGCACTGGGCCGGCTAGGGCTCACCGGGGAGCACGTTCGTCGACGGCGCCGGCGCGACCGGCGCGCCGGGGACCGACTGCAGCGACGGGTTCTTCGGGCGGTCGGCGCCGCGCGCGAGGAACGAGACGAACCCGGCCACGAGGAGCACGACGACGGCGCGGCGCAGCCGGCGGAGGCCACGCTCCTCGTGGAGCCAGAGCACGTCCCGAAGGGTACGGCCCGGCGATCTTTGCGCGAGAACCCGCCCGCAGCGGGCGGAATCCTCGAAGAAGTCGGAGAGGGGCTGCTACGCCGACTTCGAGCCGTAGAGGCCGAGCGCCTCGGCCACGTCGTCCGCGAGGTGGTACGACTCGGCGTCGGAGGGGAAGCGCCGGGTGCGGACGTCGTCGGCGTAGGCGGCGATCGCAGCGACGGCGTCGGCCTTCAGCGACGCGTACCGGCGGACGAACTTCGGCAGCACCCGGTCCTCGATGCCGAGCAGGTCGTGGAAGACGAGCACCTGCCCGTCGCACCACGGGCCCGCGCCGATGCCGATCGTCGGGACGGACACCGCCTCGGTGACCATGCGGCCGACGGCGTCGGGCACGCCCTCGAGCACGATCGAGAACGCGCCGGCGGCTTCCAGCGCGAGCGCGTCGTCGACGAGGGCCTCGGCGGCGTCGCGCTGCTTGCCCTGCACCTTGAACCCGCCCATTGCGTGCACGGACTGCGGCGTGAGCCCGATGTGGCCCATCACCGGGATCTCGGCATCGACGATCGCCTCGACCATCGGGACCCGCTTGGACCCGCCCTCGAGCTTCACCGCCTGGGCGCCAGCACGCACGAGCTGCGCCGCGTTGCGGACGGTCTCCTCGACCGACACGTGGTAGCTCAGCCACGGCAGGTCGGCGACGATCATCGGCCGGGGCTTGGCCCGGGCGACCGCGGCGGTGTGGTGGGCCAGGTCGTCGGTGGTGACCTGGAGCGTGTCGTCGTAGCCGAGCACGACCATCGCCACGGAGTCGCCCACGAGGATGAGGTCGACGCCCGCTTCGTCGGCCATGCGCGCGCCGGGCGCGTCGTACGCCGTCACCATGACGAGCGGGTCGCCACCCTTGCGGGCGCGTACGGCGGGTGCCGTCATCTTCGAAGCCATCGGCTCCTCCTTGTGTCCGTCCAGCGCCACGGCGGCTGCCGGCGGATGCCACGGGATTCTACCCCGGCGCTACCGTCCCCTGTCATGCCTGACGAAGGCGTGTGTCACAGCTGCGGGCGCGAGGACGACGACCTCGTGACCGTACGCCGCGTGTACGTCACGCCCGAGACGTGGGACACCGAGGGGTCGTCGAAGACGATGCCCGACGTCGAGCTGTGGTGCTTCCCGTGCCGCACGATGTACCCGCACGAGCCCGTCGAGGACGACTGACCGGCTACGGCAGCACGCCCCGCCGCGGCGGGTCGGTCGTCGGCGGTGACGTCGTCGGCGGAGGCGGGGTCTTCGTGGTCGGCGGCGACGTCGGTTGCGGTGCGGGCGCGGTGGTCGTCGGCGTCGCCGCCGGCGCCGCACGCGTCGTGTCCGTCGTCGACTTCGGCACCGACGTCGCGGATGTCCCGGACGTGTCCGACGGCGCCGTCGTCGTCGTGCCGACCTCGCGGAACGAGATGCGGTCGCCCTTCAGCACCTTGCCGGGAAAGCGCGTCACCGTGGCGAAGTCGCCGGTGTCGACGTCCTTCGTCGCCGCCGACATGAACCGGCGGAAGATCACCGCCGGCCAGGTCCCGCCGCTCACCTTCTTGCCGTGCACGCTGAGCATCCGGCGCGACTGTCCCTCCGGGTACCCCATCCACACCGCGGCGGTGAGGCGCGGCGTGTACCCGACGAACCAGGCGTCGCCGTAGTCCTGCGTCGTCCCCGTCTTGCCGGCGAGCGGGTGGCCGAACTCGGCCTCGACGCCGGTGCCGTGCTCGACGACCTGGCGCAGGACCGTGTTGACGACGTCGGCCTGCTGGCGCTCGAGCACCCGCTTGCGATCGGGGTGGAACGTCTCGATGCGATTGCCGTTGGCGTCGGTCACCTCGAGCACGACCTGCGGCGTGGCGTGGACGCCGCGGTTGGCGAGCGTGTTGTACGCAGTCGCCATCTCGAGCACGGAGACGTTCTGCGTGCCGAGGACGATCGAGGGATCGGGCCGCAGCGGCGACGTGATGCCCATCTGGCGCGCCATCTCGGCCACCTTGTCGGGACCGAGCAGCATCACGAGCTGCGCGTACACGGTGTTGACCGACTTCTCGGTGGCGTCGACGAGGTTCATGCGCGGGTACGACGCGCCCTCGTAGTTCGACGGTCGCCACTTCTCCCCGCCGGCGAGCTCGAACTCGACCTGCTTCGGCGCCGCGAACGCGGACTCGACCGTGTAGCCCTCGCGCACCGCCTCGGCGAGCGCGAACACCTTGAACGTCGACCCCCCCTGGCGGCCGACGCCGCCGCCCGATCGGCCGGTGGCGAGGTTGACCTTGAAGCTCTCGAAGTCCTTGCCGCCGACCATCGCCTTGACGCGACCGTCGCTGTCCATGGCGACGAGGGCGCCCGCCGGGTCGTTCGCACGGTTGAGGAAGCCGTACACGGCGTCGTACGCCTGCGACTGCGTCTTCAGGTCGAGCGTCGTGCGGACGCGCAGGCCGCCGCCGTACACCGCCTTCTCGCCGTAGCGGTTGACCAGGTAGCGGCGGACGTACTCGACGAAGTACTGCGTGCCCTTGTCGGGCAGCGCCACCTCGGTCTGCTTGGCGAGCTGCTCACGTGGCAGCACGTAGCCGTTGATGCCCCACAGCTCCGTCGCCTCGACGTCGCGCCGCTGCGCGGCGGTGATGTAGTGGTCGCGCTGCATGCTGACGAGCGCGAGCCGCCGGCGCTGCTCCGCGAGCGTCGGGTTGACCGCCGGGTCGGCGGACTGCGGGCTGCGGATGATGCCGGCGAGGAACGATGCCTCCTTCAGCTGGAGGTCGCCCACGTCCTTGCCGAAGTACGCCTGGCTCGCGGCCTGGACGCCGTACGCGCCGCGCCCGAAGTAGATCGTGTTGAGGTAGCGCTCGAGGATCTCGTCCTTGCTGAACTTGCGCTCGAGCTTCACGCTGATGACGGCCTCGCGCACCTTGCGCCACGCGCTGCGCTCCGTGCCGACGTACGCGTTCTTCACGTACTGCTGCGTGATCGTCGAGCCGCCCTGGGCGACGCCGCGGTGGCGGAGGTCGGTGACGAGCGCGCGTGTGATGCCGATCGGGTCGACGCCGGAGTGCCGGTAGAAGTTGCGGTCCTCGACGGCGACGACCGCGTCGCGGAGGACCTTCGGGACCTTGTCGAGGGTGACGACGGTGCGGTTCTCGGCGCCGTGGAACGTGGCGAGGCGCTGGCCGCCGGCGTCGGTGAGCAGCGAGGTCTGGTTGAGCGCGGCGAGGCTCGGCGCCGGCGGGAGCGGGGCCTGGAACAGGACGAACAGCAGCCCGGCCGCGGCGGTGGCGGCGAGGAACGCGAACAGGAACAGGACCCGGCGGTAGCGCCACAGCCAGCTGCGCCGCTTCTTCCGCGTGTGCCGGGCCGGACGCCTGCCCTGGGCGCGCTGCGGTGGCCGTCGTGTGGGGGTTCTCGTGGCCATCGGACGCAGCCGCTACGGGACCGAGCGGAGGGACGAGCGTACCAGCGCGACGAGCGCGATCCCGAGTGCGGCGAGGGCGACGGTGCGGGCGGTCCGGGCCCAGGACGGGTCGGCCGTCGTCGTCGGCGGCTCGGCGTCGGTCGTCTCGGCGCGCGCCGGGAGCGAGACGGCGTCCGCCTGGATGCCCACGACGACGGCGAGGAGCGCTGCCGCGACCGCGACCGCGGCGCCCCGGTTCCAGTGGGCGAGGTCGTCGGTGGCGCCGGTCCACGCGGTGGATGCGGTCGGTGCGACGGTGAGGTGGACCCCGGCGAGCGCCGCGGGCAGCGCTCGCAGCGGGATCGTCGTCGGGCGGAGGTCGCGGCCGATCGTCAGGAGGGCGGCGACGGCGCCGGCGGTCGCGGCTGCGGCGACGGACGCGCTGCTCGGGTGCTGCGTCGCGTTGACGGCGAGCGCGACGGCGCCGGGCGCCGCGGCGAGGAGCGCGGGCGACGACGGGACGGCGACCACGACGACGGTCGCGGCGGCCAGCAACAGCCCCGCCGGTGTCGCCACCGCGAGCGCGGCGACAGCGGTGAGTGCGACGGCGAGGCCTCCGCGGTCGAACCACGCGGCGGCGACGGCGGCGATGCCGGCGGGGATCGCGATCGCGGCCGGCGTCCCGGCGTGCGGCGCGACGGCGACAGCGACGGCGAGCGCAGGGACAGCGAGCACAGCGTGACGCTCGGGATCGAGCGCGCCGACGAGCACGACGACCGCGCCGGCGACCGCAAGTCCGATCGCGACCGGCGACTCGACGAACGCGCCGGCGTCGAACCGCGCCGCGGTGTCGCCCGCGACCGCGAACCCGGCGACCGCGAGCGCGGATCCCGCGACGACCAGCACGGCCGGCAGAGCCCGGTCACCGGCGAGGATGCCAGCGGCCGCGACGGCGACGGCGGCGATCGCCAGCCCCACGGCCAGTGGGACCGTCGACGGGTCGCCGAGGCCGGCCGTCACCGCGAGCGTCGCCGCGATCCACACCGCGACGAGCGCCCCGACGTCGGCCGCGGTGCGCTCGACCGGCGTGCTCGCGCACACGAGCAGCGCCACCCCGCACGCCGCCGCGGCGGCGAGCGGGCGGGCGGAGAACCGTCCGAGGTGCTCGACGCCGTCGTGCACCAAGAGCGCGACCCACCCCAGGGCGACGAGCGCTGCCACGACCCGAACGACATCCGCCGGCGCCCGCACCTGTAGAGGTTTCGACACCGCAGCGGTGGTCGAACCTCTACGGGTCGTCACGCGAGCACCGCCAGCACGAGCGCGACGACGGCGGCGGCGACCGCGGTCGCGGACGCGACGCGACGCGGGACAGCGCGGTCGGCGGCGAACGCAACGGAGCCGGCGACCGCGGTGGCGACGATCCGGATCCACCAGCCGCCCGCATCGGTGGGCCCGGCGACGAGCAGCGCGGCGAGCACCGCCGCCGCGGCGATGGCCGGCCACTCGCGTCGACCCGAGAGCACGACAGCGATCGCGGCGACCCACGTCGACGCCGCGGCCACCGCGGGGCCGACCGACCCCGCCCAGCCCAACACCGCCTGGTTGCCGCCGATCGCGTCGAGTGACGACGATCCCCACCGGACGACGACCGCGGCACCGGCGAGCACGGCCGCGGCACCGACGGCCGCGTCGCCCACCGCAACACCGAGCAGGACGGCGGCGAGGAGAGCGTCGCCCGTCGCCAGCCCGGCCATCGCGACGACGGCCACCGACGCGCCCAGCCGCAACGGCGGGTGCGGCGACCGCGGTGACCGGGACGCCGTCAGGCGCCGCGCCCGCCGAGCGAGAACGCCCGGGCGAGGTGGTTCCACGAGCACTCCCGGCAGACCTCGACGACGTAGGCGGCGAGCTCTCGCGCCGAGCGGGAGAACTTCACGAGCTCCTGCCTCGACGAGATGCACCGCCCGTGCGCGGGAAGTCGCGGTCCGAAGACGTAGGTCACCAGCACGAGGTCGTCGCCCTCGCAGATCGGGCACGGTCGTGGGGACGCCTCGCCCAACTCGTGCGCGTTGCGCAGCAGCTCCGGGTGGGCGTCGCACACGTCGACCCGCGACAGCCGGCCCCGGCGGTACTCGTTGATGAGGTGTTGGCGCGCCAGGCGGTAGTCGACCTGGCCGGGCAGTCCGTCGCCGGAGATCCCCCGCACCGCATCGGGCCGGAAACTCACTGCGCACAGGCTAAACGGCGCGCGGGACCTGCGGCGATGGTCACGAGCCCTTCGCCGGTGCTTGACATCGCGAGCGCCGACCGGCACTCTGGCGCTACCGATATATCGCTTCGATACATCGGTAACACCTATCACGGCATGCTCGAACTCGCGATCCTGGGTCTGCTCAAGGAGCAGGAGCTCCACGGCTACGAACTGAAGAAGCGCCTCACCGAGACGCTCGGCCCGCTGTCGAGCGTGTCGTTCGGCTCGCTCTATCCCGCGCTGAACCGGCTCGAGGCCGCCGGCGCGGTCAAGGCCGTCGAGGCGAACGAGGACCCGACGACGCCGATCCCGATGACGGGCTCGCTCGGCGGCGAGGCCGCGGCGTTCCGCGAGCGGGCGCGTCGAGCCGAGCGCCCGCAGCGCGCCGGCCGCAGCCGCAAGGTCTACGGCATCACCGACAAGGGCCAGAAGCTGTTCGACGAGCTGCTCGCCGCCGAGTCGTCGTCGGCCGACGACGACCGCGCGTTCAACCTGCGGCTCGCCTTCGCCCGCCACCTCCCGCCCGAGGCCCGCCTCGGTCTGCTGGAGCGGCGGCGCGCCCACCTCGTCGAGCGACTCGCGAAGGCGCGGGCGGCGATCCGCAACCGTCGCGAACGGCTCGACGACTACTCCCGCTCCCTCATGGAGCACGGCAACGAAGCGACCGAGCGAGACATCTCGTGGCTCGACCGCCTGATCGAACGCGAGCGCACGAACCGCGCCGCGCCGGACACCACCACGGAGGCACCGTCAGCATGAGCACCAACAACAAGGTCCGCGTGGCCATCGCCGGCGTCGGCAACTGCGCCAGCTCGCTGGTCCAGGGCGTCGAGTACTACCGGGGCGCCGACCCGACCGAGCGCGTGCCGGGGCTGATGCACGTCGTGCTCGGCGGCTACCACGTCGGCGACGTCGAGTTCGTCGCCGCGTTCGACGTCGACGCCGACAAGGTCGGTCTCGACCTCGGCAAGGCGATCGCCGCCGGCCCCAACAACACGATCAAGTTCTGCGACGTCCCCGACCTCGGCGTCACGGTCCTGCGGGGCCCGACGCTCGACGGGTTCGGCGAGTACTACCGCCAGGTCGCCGAGGAGTCGCCGGCGGCGCCGGTCGACGTCGCCGAGGAGCTGCGCAGGTCCAACGCCGACGTCCTCGTCTCGTACCTGCCGGTCGGCTCGGAGCACGCGCAGAAGCACTACGCGCAGGCGTGTCTCGACGCGGGCGTGGCGTTCGTCAACGCCATCCCCGTGTTCATCGCCAGCGACCCCGAGTGGGCGAAGAAGTTCGAGGACGCCGGTGTGCCGATCGTCGGCGACGACATCAAGTCCCAGGTCGGCGCCACGATCGTGCACCGCACGCTCGCCCGGCTGTTCGAGGACCGCGGCACGACGATCGACCACACGTACCAGCTGAACTTCGGCGGGAACATGGACTTCATGAACATGCTCGAGCGCCCGCGGCTGAAGTCGAAGAAGATCAGCAAGACGCAGTCGGTCACGAGCCAGATCGACCAGGGCATCAGCGACCGCGACGTGCACATCGGCCCGTCCGATCACGTGCCGTGGCTCGACGACCGCAAGTGGGCGTTCATCCGCCTCGAAGGCCGCAACTTCGGTGACGTCCCGCTGACCGTCGAGCTCAAGCTCGAGGTGCACGACTCCCCGAACTCCGCCGGCGTCATCATCGACGCGGTGCGCTGCGCCAAGCTCGCCAAGGACCGCGGGCTCGGCGGACCGGTCATGGGCGCGTCGGCGTACTTCATGAAGTCGCCGCCGAAGCAGTTCCGCGACGAGGTCGCCCGTCAGATGGTGGAGGACTTCGCCCGCAACGAGTAGGAGAGCGGGTAGTCGTCGGTGCCCGGCAGCCGGTAGAGACCATCGGCGCCGGGCACCATCGCGTCGACGATCAGTCCGGACGCGAACGGCCACTCGTGCAGGAACTCGAGGTGCAGCCCGTTGTCGGCGAGTGCGGTGACGATCTCGCCGAGTCCGTGGTTCCAGGTGTGCTCCGGCGCCTGGATGCGCGCCGACTCGTTGAAGTAGTCGGCGCCGCCGCTGCCGACGTAGAACGGTTCGACCGACTCGAAGTACCGGTAGCCGAGCCGGACGTCGTCGCCGGTCGCGTCGTCGGCCAGCGCCCAGCACAGCGGGTGGAACTCGAAGAGGTACAGGAAACCGCCGGGTCGCGTGTGCCTGGCGACGGTGCGCGCCCACGCGGCGACGTCCGGCAGCCAGCACAGCGCGCCGTTCGACACGAACACGACGTCGAACGTGCGCCCGAGGTCGACGTCGAGCACGTCGTGCTCGACGAAGGTCGCCCGGTCGTCGAGCCCCGCGTCGCGCGCCAGTCGCTCGGCAGCGGCGATCGCGGTCGGGTCGAAGTCGACGCCGGTGACGCGCGCGCCGCGGCGCGCCCACGACAGCGTGTCCGCCCCGAAGTGGCACTGCAGGTGGAGGAGGTCGAGACCGGTCACGTCTCCGACCTCCTGCACGACCACGTCGTCGAGGTCACCGCTGGTGCCGGCGAGGAACCCGTCCCGATCCCACCCACCGGGCGCGAAGTGGGCGGCGGTGCGCTCGGCCCAGTGACGCTTGTTCGCCTCGACGTACTCGTTCACCGATGGCCCTCGATGTCGACGACGAGCGGCCGGTGGTCGCTCACTGCGACCGACGGTACGTCGGTACCCACGACGGTGAGGTCCGCGGACACCGCCACGTGGTCGATGCGCAGGCGGGGCGCGTCCGACGGATAGGTGCGCGGGCCCCCCGTCACGGTCAGCCCGCGGTCGGTGAGTGCGCCGACCTCGTGGTCGCGCCGGTTCAGATCGCCGAGGAGGACGTGCGGCGCCGGGCGCGCCAGGAGGTGATCGAGGAGCACGTCGAGCTGGCGGGCGCTGTCGTCGCGCACGCGCGACAGGTGCGTCACCGCCACGGACACGCCGTGCGTGCGGGCGAGGAGCGCAACGCGCCGCTCACCCGCGCCGGGCAGGCGCACGACCTCGACGTCGTCGATCAGCGAGCGGCTGAGCAGCGCGACGCCGTAGCGGCCGAGCACGCCCATCCTCCGGGCGGCCGCGAACTCGACGCGCATCGCCGCCACCGTCGCGATCGCCGCGGGCTGGTCGACGCGATCGGAGCGCCGGGCTCGCACGTCCAGCTCCTGCAGCCCGACGACGTCGGCCTGCAGGGACGCGACCGTGCGGCCGGCGAGCTCGACGTCGGCGACCCCGTCCGCGCGGCGTGCGTGTTCGACGTTCCAGGTCGCCACCCGCACGGAGCGCGGACCCTACGCTCCACACCCATGCCGAGTGACGACGCGGTGGTCTACGGACCCGACATCGCCGACGACAGCGAGCTGCGGCTGTGCGGCGACGTCAGCGGCAAGCGCGTGCTCGAGCTCGGCTGCGGCGACGGACGCAACATCGTGCGGTTCGCGCAGAAGGGCGCCGTCGCCATCGGCGTCGAGTCGTCGGAGGAGCGGATCTCGCGGGCGTGGCGGCGCGCGGAGGACGACGGCGTGCGGGTCGAGCTGCACCACGGCGATCTCGCCGACCTCGCGTTCGTGCGCGCCGACAGCATCGACCTGGCGCTCAGCGTGTGGGCGCTGCACACCGTGGACGACCTCGGCCGCGTCTTCCGCCAGGTGCACCGCGTCCTGCGCCCGAACGCGCCGCTCGTCGTGTCGATCCCCCACCCGGTGTACGACCTGCTCGACCCCGACTCGATGGAGTCGCTGCTGATCCGGCGCCCGTACTTCGAGCCCGGGCGCCACACCGTGTCGGGGCTGTTCAGCGGGCTGGCCAATGCCAACTTCCGCGTCGACCGCCTGCTCGAGCCCGAGCCGCGGCCGAGCGGCGCGCGGTCGGCCGAGTGGCACGACGCCATGCGCTACGTGCCTCGCACGCTCATCGTGCGGGCCCGCAAGGAAGGCATCTAGGCCTCACCGCTGATACGGCGGCGCCAGGGGCAGGTCGTGGCGCGCCACCCTGGCGATCTCGTGGTCGAGCGGCCACGGGTTCGGCAGGCACCCGTTCAGCTCGGTCGACTGCTGCGCCATCACCGGCGCCGGCCGCCCCGGCACCGGGCACTGCACGTCGGGGTGGTGCATCCCGAGGAGGTGACCGAACTCGTGGTTCACGAGCATCTGTCGGTACGTCGCCAGGTCACCCGTCCACTCGGGCGTGGCGGCGCGCCACCGCTCGACGTTGAGGACGACGAGCGGCCCGTTCTGGCACGAGTACTTCCGGTACACGTCGTACGGCCGGCACAGCGCCTGGGCGTCGTCGGCCGACGCGAGGACGACGGCGAACGGCGCGTCGTCGCGGTGCACGAGCCGGAACCCGGCGCGCTGCCACCCGCGCGGGTCGCGCAGCGTCGCGTCGACTTCCGATGCGAAGGCGGGCTCGCTGCCCGTCCGGTCGACGACCCGGTACGCCACCTCGACGGTCGGGTCGACCGCCGTAGTCGACACCGCAGCCGAACTCGGCGTAGATGTGGACCTCTGCGGTACGGATGTACGCCGAGTTCGGTCGGGGGGACCGGCCGCCGACGAGCACCCCGTCGCTACGACGCCGACGAGGAGCGCTGCGACCACCAGTCGTCGAGCCGCCGTCGTGCCTCCTCCTCACCGAGCGGGCCCTCCTCGAGGCGCAGCTCCAGCAGGAACGCAAGTGCCTCGCCGACGACGGGACCGGGCGGCACGCCGAGGTGGGCCATGACCTGCCGGCCGTCGAGGTCGGGCCGGATCGCGTCGAGCTCCTCCTGGCGGCGCAGCTCGTCGATGCGCGACTCGAGGTCGTCCATGCGCCGGGCGAGTGCCTGGGCCTTCTTCGGGTTGCGCGTCGTGCAGTCGCAGCGCGTGAGCTCGTTCAACTGATCGAGCAGCGGACCCGCGTCGCGTACGTACCGCCGGACCGCGGAGTCCGTCCACCCCATCTTGTAGGTGTGGAACCGGAGGTGGAGCTCCACGAGCCGGGCGACCTCGTCGATCTCCTCGTTCGGGTAGCGCAGCGCGGTCATCCGCTCGCGAGTCATGCGGGCGCCGACGACGTCGTGGAAGTGGAACGTCACACCGCCCTTGGCGAACGAGCGCGTCTTCGGCTTGCCGACGTCGTGGAACAGCGCGGCCAGGCGCAGCACCTTGTCCGGTGACGTCTTCTCGATCACCGCGATCGTGTGGGCGAGGACGTCCTTGTGCCGGTGGATCGGGTCCTGCTCGACCGCGAGCGCCGGCAGCTCGGGCAGGAACTCGTCGGCCAGGCCGGTGTGCACCAGGAACCAGAGCCCGGCGGCGGGCTTGTCGACGACCATCAGCTTGTCGAACTCGTCGCGGATGCGTTCGGCGGACACGATCGACAGCCGCGCCCGCATCGCCTTCACCGCCTCGACGATCTCGGGCGTCGGCGTGAGGTCGTACCCGGAGATGAAACGGGCGGCACGCAGCATCCGGAGCGGGTCGTCGTCGAACGACTGCTGTGGCGAGAGCGGTGTACGCAGCCGTCGCTGGGCGAGGTCGATCGTGCCGTCGAACGGGTCGACGAGGCGGTAGTCGTCGTCGGCCGACAGCGACAGTGCCATGGCGTTGACGGTGAAGTCGCGCCGCGAGAGATCGGACTCGACCGAGTCGGAGAACTCCACGTCGGGCTTGCGCGAGTCGGGCACGTACGCCTCGGCGCGGTGCGTCGTCACCTCGTAGACGCGTTCGCCCTTCTTCGCCCCGATCGTCCCGAACCGCTTGCCCTGCGTCCACACCGCGTCGGCCCACGGCGTGAGGAGCGACTCGATCTCGTCGGGCCGCGCGTCGGTCGTGAAGTCGAGATCGCGGTCGTCGACGGCGCGCCCGAGGACGGCGTCGCGCACGACGCCGCCGACGAGGTAGAGCCGGTGCCCCGCGCCCGAGAACCGCTCGGCGAGGGGGCGTACCTCGTCGAGGAGGGGACGCAGACGTTCGGGGACCACGGGGGTCCCAGGCTATTGGGTCGGCCTACAGCGCTGTCAGTCCCGCCGCCTGCAGCGCGAGGCGGAAGTCGTGGGGGTGCGACGCCACCGCCATCGCGTCACGCAGCGACACCAGGCCGTTCTTGTAGAGGTTGAACAGGCTCTGGTCGAACGTCTGCATGCCGTAGTACTCACCGTCGGCGATGATCTCCTCGATCGACTCGTCGCCCAGCTCGGGGTCGAGCACCCGGTCCTGGACGCGGCCCGTCATCACGAGGACCTCGGTCGCCGGGACGCGGCCCTTGCCGTCGGCCCGCTCGAGCAGCCGCTGGCTGACGACACCGCGCAGCGCCGACGCCAGCGTGTACCGGATCTGCTTGTGCTGGAACGGCGGGAAGAAGTCGACGATGCGGTTGACGGTCTCGGTCGCGTTCGTCGTGTGCAGCGTCGACAGGACGAGGTGTCCCGTCTCGGCGGCCGACAGCGCCGCCCACACCGTCTCCGGGTCACGCATCTCGCCGACGAAGATCACGTCGGGGTCCTGGCGCAGCACCCGGCGCATGGCCTCGGCGTAGTCCTCGGTGTCCGAGCCGATCTCGCGCTGGTTGATCAGCGCCTTCTTGTCCTGGAACAGGAACTCGATCGGGTCCTCGATCGTCACGACGTTGCAGGCGCGCGTCTCGTTGATGTGCTCGATCATCGAGGCGATCGTCGTGGTCTTGCCGGACCCGGTCGGGCCGGTGACGAGGATCAGCCCGCGGGGCTCCTCCGCGAGGCGGGCGACGACGGGCGGCAGCCCGAGCGACTCGAACGACGGCGTCCCCGGCAGCACCCGCCGGAACACGAGGCCGACCGAGCCGCGCTGGCGGAAGGCGTTGACACGGAAGCGACCCAGCCCGGCGAGGCTGTGGGCGAAGTCCGCCTCCGAGGACGCCATGAACTCGTCGGCGCGGTCCTTCGGCATGATCGCGAACGCCATCCGCTCGGTGTCCTGCGCGCCCACGATGTCGAACGGCGCCGCCTGGAGGTGGCCGTCGATGCGGACGTGCGGCGGCGACCCGACCTTGAGGTGGAGGTCGGAGCCTCGCTGCTCGACGAGGAAGCGGAGCAGTTCGTTCAGGTCCAGCACCCTTGGGATATCGGACACTGGGTGGCGCGGCTGTAGTGCCGAGTGACTACCCGCCGACCACCTGGGCGTGGACGCGGCGGGCCGCCTCGACGACCGGCCGGCCCGGGCCGCCGCTCGTCGGGGTCTCCGGCACGTGGCGCTCGCCGACGAGCGCGGCCACGCAGGCGGCGGACGAGTCCGCCAGCGCCTGCAGGTCGTAGCCGCCCTCGAGGAAGGCGATGCGCCGGCCGGGCGGCACGAACTCGCAGATCGACGTCGTGAGGTCGGCGTAGTCGCCGGACGTGAGGCCGAGGCCGGTGAGCGGATCGCGCCGATGGGCGTCGAAGCCTGCGCTGACGAGCACCCACGTCGGGCGGAACGCCTCGGCGAGCGGGGCGACGACGTCGTCGACGGCGGCGCGGTACGCGTCGCCTGTCGTGCCCGCCGGGAACGGGAAGTTGACCGTGAGCCCGGCGGCCACGCCCTCGCCGACGTCGTCGAGTCGTCCGGTGCCGGGATACAGCGGGAACTCGTGCATCGAGACGTACGCCACCCGCTCGTCGGCGAAGAACGCGTCCTGCGTCCCGTTCCCGTGGTGGGCGTCGTAGTCCACGATGAGGACCCGGTCGCCCCTGGCCGCCAGCGCCGCGGCCGCGATCGCGATGTTGTTCAGCAGGCAGAAACCCATCGCCCGTGTGGGCGTCGCGTGGTGACCGGGCGGCCGCACCGCACAGAACGCGGCATCGGCCTCACCCCGGTCGAGCCGGTCGATCGCCTCGAGGCCGGCGCCGGCGGCGAG
>DASSOZ010000199.1:0-25511 GCA_035700105.1 Acidimicrobiales bacterium | reverse complement strand
CGACACCATGTGGGGCCAGGACGGCAACGACACCATGCGCGGCGGCGCCGCGCGTGACGACATGTACGGCGAGCTCGGCAACGACACGATGTACGGCGACGCCGGCGAGGATGCCATGCTCGGCGATCGCGGCGGCATCGTCGACACGTTCGTGAACGGGTCCGTGCCGCCGGACGACGCCAGGTTCACGTCGTTCACGGTGTCGCAGAACGCGCCGCCGGCGGTGAGCTACACCGGCTTCCGTCAGGGCACGTTCGACCGACGCGTCGACCTGTACCACGACGTCAACGGCGACGCGTTCGTCGGAAACGGCACCGCCGCGAAGATGGCGCACAACGGCATCGAGGAAGGTGGCGACGACCGCATCCGCGGTGGCGGCGGCCACGACAGCATCCACGCCGGCTTCGGCGACGACCTCGCCAACGGCGACAGCGGGGGCGACGTCGTGTTCGGCGACCGCGGCGGCGACGTCCTGTGGGGGGGCAAGGGCTGTGACCCGAGCAGCTCCGAGGACTACGACGGCAGCTGCGTCGACCCGTCCATCGTGCGCGGGACGAACGACAAGTACGTCGACTACCTGTTCGGCGGCCAGGGCGGGACGTCGACGGCGTCACAGCAGGGTGCGAGCGGCTCGGACCTCCTCGACTGGCAGCCCCGCGGGTCCTACACCGGGGGGTGCACGCAGAATCCGTGGCCGGTCGTCGGCGGCACCAAGAAGAACCCGACCAACACCGACCCGTGCGCGTGGTTCCTCATGACGAACACGTACAACGACACGGGCAACGGCGACCCCGCGGCCGGTGCGCTGCACCCGTCGCACGCCGACAACCAGACGCACTCGGGCATCGACTGGATGTACGGTGGCTGGGACCGCGACGTCATGCAGGCCGACCAGGCCGACGAGGGCCCGAACACCGGCGACCGGCTGCTCGACTGGGTCGGCGCGTACAACCTCTACAGCCACTGCAACGCGAGCTACGGCGGCTTCAACGACGTCCGCCAGCTGAGCCCGGCGATGCTCACGTTCCTCCAGCAATGGGGGTATGGGACCGGTCTCGGGCAGGTCAACGCCGACATCACGACGGCAGGGACCTCGGCGTACGACGAGGTCGCCATCGTGTACCAGGCCGACATCAACCAGCACGGCGCCGGCCAGGCCTACCCGACGACACCGGGTCACTTCGACGCACCGAACGCCTGCGCCTATTGACGCGTGACGTGGCGCACGCCGTCAGGCTCGTAGCCTGACGGCGTGCGCGTCACGGCCGTCGTCATCGCCTGGAACCCGGGCGAGCGCATCGACGACTGCCTGCGCGCCCTGCGCGACCAGACACACGACGACTTCCAGGTGATCGTCGTCGACAACGCGTCGACCGACGGCACCGCCGACCTCGTGGCCGAACGGCACCCGTGGGCGAAGCTCGTCGCCAACGGCGACAACAGGGGCTTCGCCGGCGCCGCCAACCAGGCGTGGGAGCTCGCCGGGCGCACGAGCGACGCGTTCATGACCGTCAACCCCGACATCGTCGCGTCGCCGGCGTTCGTCGGCCGCCTCGTCGCCGTGCTCGAGCGGCACCACGACGTCGGCAGCGTCGCCGGGCTGCTGCTGCGGCCCGACGGGACGATCGACAGCACCGGTCACGTCATCTTCGACACCCGGCTGTTCCGCAACCGCGGCGAGGGCGACCGCGTCGACGACGACCCGCGGTACACGACCGCGCAGGACGTCTTCGGGACGACGGGCGCCGCCGCGATGTACCGCCGCGTCGCGCTCGAGGACGCCGCCGCCCATGATCCCGCGGGCACGCCGTGGGACGAGGGGTGCTTCGCGTTCTGGGAGGACGTCGACCTCGACTGGCGCCTCCAGCGACTCGGCTGGCGGTGCCGCTACGAGCCGAGCGCGACGGCCACGCACGAGCGCGGGGTCGCCAGGCGGGCGGCGAGCTCGTTCGTCGAGGAGCTGAACTGGCGCAACCGGTTCCGCACGATCTGGCGCAACGACGACCCGGGCGACTTCGTCCGCCACGTGCCGCAGTTCGCGTTCACGACGCTGCTCAAGGGCGGTGACCTCCTGCTCACCCACCCCGGCGCGTTCGTGAGGGGCACGCTCGGGCTGCGCCTCGGACGCCGTCCACGGGGCCGGCGCACCGCGCCCGTCGTGACCCAGCGGTTCGACTACGCCCGCTGGATCCGCTCACACCTGCCCGTCTCGGGCTTCTGACAGCAGGAGCGCACCCGAAACGGGTGCGCTCCTGCTGGCAAAACAGGTGTGGTCGTGGAGGCGGAACTAGGCGGCGCGGCCGACGAACGACCGGACCTGCTCCTGGACGTCCTTGGCGACCTCACGGGCCTGCTTGACGTAGGCCTTCGCCTGCGCCGGGACCTGGTCCTCGACCTGGTCGAGCAGGGGCTCGACGGTCTCCTCGATCTGCTTCACGAGCTTCTCGACCTGGTCGCGGGTCTCGCCGAGCTGGGTCTTGACCAGCTTGCGGGTCTCCTCGAACTGGGCGTCGAGCTGCTTGGTGAGCTCGTTGCGGCGCACCTGGGCCTTCTGGAACCCGATGACGCCGAGGCCGACGGCGATGTACGCCGCATCCTTCAGGGTCTTGGTCACATCTGCCATCTGGATCACTCCCGATCTCTCGCTGCGCTAACCACTGTACCACGGAGTGCTAACTTTGGCAAGCACTCGACGACGGCGAGAGTCGGACAACCCACCCACTAGCCTGACCGGCCGGATGGACCCCCAGCCCGCCGCGCCGTCCGTCGTCGCGGTCGTCGTCACGCACGACGCGGGGCCCTGGCTCACCGAGGTGCTCGCCTGCCTCGGCGCGCAGGACTACCCGGCGTTCTCGGTGCTCGTGATCGACGCCGCCAGCACGACCGACCCCACGCCCCGCGTGGCCGAGGTGCTGCCCGGCGCGTACATCCGCCGGCTCGGCGACAACCCCGGGTACGGGGCGACCACGAACGAGGTCCTGCGGATGGTCGAGGGGGCGTCGTTCCTCGTCCTGTGCCACGACGACATCGCCCCGGCACCCGACGCCGTCCGGCTGATGGTCGAGGAGGCGCTGCGGTCGAACGCCGGCATCGTCGGGCCGAAGCTCGTCGCCTGGGACGACCCCGAGCGCCTCCTGCAGGTCGGTCTCGCCATCGACCGGACCGGTACGCCGTCGCCGCTCGTCGACCGTGGCGAGCTCGACCAGGCGCAGCACGACGGCGTCCGGGACGTCTTCGCCGTGCCGGGCGCGTGCACGCTCGTGCGGGCCGACCTGTTCGCCGAGCTCGGCGGCTTCGACGCCGCCATCACGTTCCTCGGCGACGACGTCGACCTGTGCTGGCGAGCGCAGGTGCTCGGCGCCCGGGTCGTCGTCGCGCCGCAGGCGCGCGTACGGCACCGCGAAGCGCTCGTCGAGCGACGCCCGCACGACGATCGCCGCCGGTTGCAGGCGCGTCACCGCCTCCGGTCGCTGCTGACCTGTTACGGAGCGTTGTCGCTCGTCCGGCGCATCCCGCTCGCCGCGCTCACGTCGCTGGCCGAGGTCGTCTACGCGCTGGCCGCCGGTCGACGCGCCCAAGCGGCCGATGTCGCGTCGGCGTGGTCGTGGAACCTGAGTGACCTCGCGACGCTGCGGCGCCGCCGGCACGACACCCAGCGACGGCGCCGCGTCCCCGACCGCGAGATCGCCCGTCTCCAGTCGACGACGAACCCACGCCTGCGCGCGTTCCTCCGCGGCACCGACGGCAGCGCGGCCGCGGGCATCACCGACGCCGGACGCGAGCTGCTCGGCACGGTTCGCACGGGACCGCGACGCGCGTTCCTCCTCACGTGGATCGCGATCGTCGCGGTGTTGCTCGTCGGTTCGCGCGACGTGGTCAACGGCCGGCTCACCGCGCTCGGCCAGTTCGCGCCGTTCCCCGATCACGCCACGACGTTCGTCCGTCACTTCCTGAGCGGGTGGCGCTTCGCGGGCCTCGGATCGGAGCAACCGGCACCGACCGCGTTCGCGATCCTGGGCTTCCTCGGCTCGGTGCTGCTCGGCGGCATGGGCCTGCTGCAGAAGCTCCTCACGCTCGGCGCCATCCCCATCGGCATCGCCGGCGCCTGGCGGCTCGCCCGCCCGCTGACGGGGTCGACCGGGCGCGCCCGGCTCGTTGCGCCCGTCGTCTACGCGGCCATGCCGCTCGCCTACAACGCGTTCGCCGGCGGGCACTGGGCCGGTCTCGTCGCGTACGCGGTGCTGCCGTACGCGCTGGCCCGCCTGCTCGCCGCGACCGGGCTCGAGCCGTGGGGCGGCGACACCCGCCCGCTGCGCGACCAGGTCGTCGCGCTCGGCCTGCTGACCGCCGCCAGCGCCGCGCTGGCCCCGACGCTGGCCGTGCTGATCCCGCTCGTCGCCGTCGGGCTCGTCGTCGGGTCCGTTCTCGCGGGCGCGCTCGACGCCGCGCTCCGGGCGCTCGCGGTCGCCGTCGGCGCGTCGATCGTCGCGGCGGTCCTGTGCTTCCCGTGGATGCTGACGTTCGTGCTGCCGGGCAGCGAGTGGTCGACGTTCGCGGGTGTCGAGCACGCGTCGAGCGGGCGGTTCGGCGCGCTGCTCCGCTTCCAGACGGGTCCGCTCGGCGCGCCGCCGATCGGGTGGGCGTTCCTCGTCGCCGCCGTGCTACCGCTGCTGATCGGGCGCGAATGGCGGCTGGCGTGGGCGATCCGGCTGTGGTTCGTCGCGCTGGCGTCGTTCGGGACCGCGTGGATCGGCGCGCGCGGGTGGTCACCGGTACCGCTGCCCGAGGCCGAGGTCGTGCTCGCCCCGGCGGCGATCGCGTTGACGCTCGCGATCGCGCTGGGACTCATCGCCTTCGAGCTCGACCTCCCGTTCGCCCGCTTCGGCTGGCGGCAGGTCGCGTCGCTCACGGCCGCCGCCGCCGTCGTCGTCGGCACGATCCCGGTACTCGGTGCCGCGCTCGGCGGGCGGTGGCACCTCCCGCACACCGACTACGCGACCTCGCTCGCGTGGATGCACACAGAGGCGAACGGCGCGCCGTTCCGCGTGCTGTGGGTCGGCGACGCGCGCGCCCTGCCGCTGGACGGGTGGGACCTCGGCGACGGGCTTGCCTACGGCGTGTCGCGCGACGGCGCGCCGACGGCGCTCGATCTGTGGCCGCCGTCGTCGGACGGCGCGACGCGACTGCTTCCCGACGCGCTGCGCGTCGCACGCGACGGCGGGACGACGCGCCTCGGTCGTCTCCTCGCGCCGATGGGCGTGCGCTACATCGTCGTGCCCTCGCGCGCCGCACCCGACGAGGACCTGACGCGACACCGGCCGCCGGCCGACCTCGACGCCGCGCTCGCCGCCCAGCTCGACCTCAAGCGCCTCCAGGTCGACCCGTCGGCCACCGTGTACCAGAACGTGGCTGCCGCACCGCTCCGCGCCGCGCTGCCGGCCGGACTCGATTCGACGAGCCGACCACCCCTCGGCGTGGATCTCTCCGGCGCCACGCCGGTCATGCCGTCGCCCCCCGACGCGGTCTCGTGGGACGGCGACGTGGCGAACCGCGAGGTGTTCCTCTCCGAGGCGTCGAGCTCGAACTGGCGCCTGAACGTCGACGGCGAGCCGGTCACGCGGCACAAGTCCTTCGGCTGGGCCAACTCGTTCGCCAACGAGCGCGCCGGGAACGCGTCGCTCGGGTTCCGCACGCCGCTCACCTCGCGCCTGCTGCTGCTCGTGGAGCTCGCCCTGTGGGTCCTCGCCATCCGCTGGGTGCTCCGTCACCGGAGGGCGTTGCACGCGAGCGAGCATGCGAGTGAGCCAGACAGCAACGCTTGGTCCGGCACCGCCGGACCTCACGGCCATCGGTCGGTCACCGGGACGGTGGTCGACCGATGACGCCGCGACGAGTCCCCGCGATCCTCGTCGTCCTCGCCGTTCTCGTCGGCGCCGCCGTCGTCGATCGCGAGAAGTCGGACCCGACCGTCACGACGGGCGCGGCGCAGACTGCGATGGCCGAAGCTGCGCCCGCGGGCGCGCTGTCGTCGACGTGGTACTGCCAGGGCGCCTCGGCGAACAAGGACGGCATCGCCAACGGCACCGTCATCGTCGCCAACCCGACCGACCGCGACGTGAAGGGCTCGGTCACGTTCGTCGCCAACGCCGACGCCAAGGTCCCGCCCAAGACCGTCCCGCTCGAGCTGAAGCCGTGGTCGCGCGCCGGCTACTCCTACGCCGACCAGCTGCCGGCCCCGTGGGTGGCCGCGCTCGTCGAGGTCGACGGCGGCGGCGTCGTCGCCGAACAGAGCGTCTCGGGACCGCTCGGTTCCGACAACGCGCCCTGCGCGAACAACGCGTCGTCGACGTGGTACTTCGCCGACGGCGGGACGACGCGTGACGCCCATCTCATCTACGCGCTCGCGAACCCGTTCCCCGAGGATGCGATCGTCGACCTCTCGTTCTCCACCGACCAGGGGCGCGTCGTCCCGCAGGCGCTGCAGGGCGTCGTGGTCCCGGCACGGGGGATGCTGCCGGTCAACGTCGGCGAGCAGGTGCTGCGCCGGCGCGCGGTGTCGGCGACGATCCGCGCCCGCACCGGCCGCATCGTCGCCGCGCGCATCCAGACGTACGACGGCAGCGACCGCCGCAAGGGTCTGGCGCTCGTGCCGGCCACGCCGTCACCGGGCGACACGTGGTACTTCCCGGAGGGCTACGTCACCGACGGGATGACCGAGCGGTTCCAGGTCTACAACCCCTCGGGACGGGAGGCCCACGTCACGCTCGCGCTGACGCTGCAGCAGGGTGCGGCGGAGCCGTTCGACATCGTCGTCGCGCCGCAGGGCCGCTTCACGGTCAACGTCAACGACGAGACCCGCATCCCGAAGAACGTCGGCCACGCCGCGACCGTCACCGTCGAGCGGGGACCCGGCGTCGTCGTCGAGCGCTCGATCGACGCGGCCAAGCCCGCACCTCGACTCGGACTGGCGTCGACGATGGGCACGCGCATGACGGCGGCGCGGTGGGCGTTCGCCGCCGGCCTCGCCGTCAAGGGCGTCGACGAGTGGGTCGTCATGCAGAACCCCGGGTCGTCGGCGGTGAGGGTCTCGTTCACCGCGCTCGCATCCGGTCAACCGCTTGCCATCGACAAGTTGCAGGGCGTCCCGATCCCGGCGCACGGCCGGCTCGCCGTCCGCCTCGGCGACTTCGTGCAGCGCGACGACCTCGGCCTGCTCCTCACCGCCAGGGGCGGGTCGATCGTCGCCGAGCGCGGCATCTACCGGGTCGGCCGCATCGGGATGTCGCTCACCAACGGCATCCCGTTGCGCGATTAGCCCTGCTGCTGCTCCTGCATCGCGGTGACGACGGCCTGGAAGATCTTCATCGCGTCGGCCTCGAGGTGGTCGCGCGCCCGGAGCAGCACCCACGCGCCGACGTAGACGACCGGTGACACGATCAGGAACGCGGTGCGCAGGTTGTTGTCGAACGCGTCGGACAGCATCGACACGACGAGCGGCGCGCCGGCGCCGCCGAGCACGACGGCGACGAGGTTGAACGCCCCGAAGCCGGCGCCCCGCAGGTTGGCGGGGATGGCGTCGCTCAGCCCGGCGCGCAGGCCGGGGATCGCCATCGTGAACAGGAAGATCCCGACGACCTGCAGCGCGAACGCCGGGCCGAACGGCAGCCGCAGGTAGCTGATGGTGAAGAACGTGTTGCCGGCGAGGATGCAGAACGCGGGGATGGCGACGCGCGCGCCGCGCACGCGCGTGGCGTAGCGGTCGGCGACGCGTCCGCCGACGAGGACCCCGGGCACGCCGCCGAGCATGATGAGCGCCGCGAACCACGCCTCGGCCTGACCGGCGGCGATGCCGAGCTGGCGCTCGTAGAACTGCGGGAGCCACGTGCTGATCGCGTAGACGGCGAACAGCAGCACGGCCACCCCGACCATCGCGTACTTCATCGTGGTGATGTCCCAGATCGTGCGCAGGTCCTTGCGCAGCCCCTGCACCATCTCGCGCATGAACGGCCGGAAGCCGTCGTCGAACAGACCGTGGTCGACGATGTCGGCGTCGATCGAGTCGCTGTGCCCGTCGCCGTCGGTGTCGACGACGCCCATGTGCATCCGGTCGGCGTGACCGCGCTTCGGTTCGCGCAGCCGGTACGCGAGCAAGGCGACGAGGATGCCCGGGAGCGCGACGACGACGAACCCCGCCCGCCACCCGAAGGCGTTGCCGACGACGCCGCCGATGCCGACGCCCAGGCCGACGCCGGCGATGAGCATCACCTGCTGGATCGAGAACGCCTTCCCGCGCTGCTCGGTCGGGTAGTAGTCGGCGATCAGACTGGCGGCCGACGGCTCGGTGATCGCCTGTCCGAACCCGAGCATCCCGCGGATGCCGACGAGGATCGGGAACGTCGGCGCCACCGCGCTGAGCGCGGTGATGCCCGACCAGCCGAGGACGGTGTGGCCGATCGTGCGGGTGCGGTGCCAGCGGTCGGCGAGGTAGCCGGCGGGCACGGTGATGAGGCCGTTGACGAGGATGAACGACGACGTCAGCAGGCCGATCCCCGTGTCGTCGACGTGGAAGTGGTCCTGCAGCGGACCGACCATGCCCCGCACGATGCTCTGGTCGACGGTGTCGAGGAGGAGCACGAGCCCGAGCGCCCACATCGGCCAGTTCGACACGAGGTGCCTGGCGGCGGCCGGTGCGCTGGTGACCGACGCGTCGGCGGGTCCCTCGACCGCCGTCTCGTCGGCCAGCGCGTCGGCGGACGACGGCGTCGACCCCAGGGTGGCCGGTTCGAGCGTCTCCTCGGACATGAAGCGTGAGGTTCGACCGGCGTGTCCGATTCCCTGCCGCGGCCCGGTCGACGCCACCATGGACCCCGCCGTGGAACGGTTCGTCATCGCCGCCGTCGTCGTCGCCGCCGCCGTCGTGGTGGCGATCGTCGTCGAGCGCCGCCGCCCGGCCCCGCCCACGCAGTCGCGGTGGTCGGTGCCCGCCCAACTGGACCGTGCCGACTTCGAGTTCCCGTCGACGCCGTGGCTGGTTGCCGTGTTTACGTCGGCGACCTGCGACGCCTGCGGCGGCACGCTGGAGAAGGCCCGGGTCCTCGCGTCCGGTGACGTCGCCGTCCAGGAGGTCGAGGTGGGCGCGCGGCGCGACCTGCACACGCGCTACGCCATCGACGCCGTCCCCCTGACGGTGGTCGCCGACGCCGACGGCGTCGTCGTCGCGTCGTTCGTGGGCGAGCCGACCGCGACCGACCTCTGGGCCGCGGTCGCGGAGGCTCGAGCGCCGGGCACGAGCCCCGAACCCGGCCTCGGCCGCCCCGCCACGCCCGAGATTGGGTGATTGCCGGGCTAGAGCCCCGGCAATCACCCAATCTCGAGGCGAGCCGCCAGCTACTCGAGCGTGTGCGGGATCTCGATGGTCGGTTCGCCGCCGGGGCGCTCGCTCCCCGGCGTGACGCCGGTGTCGTCGTCGCCGGTGTCGACCTCGGGCACGGCCGGCTTCGGGTGGTCGCCGTGGACGGGCCCGCCGAACGCCTCGTCGACGAGCGACGTCACGTCGCTCCCGCTGATCGTCTCCTTCTCGAGCAGCGCGTCGGCGACGCCCTCGAGCCCGCCGCGGTGCTCGTCGAGCAGCTTGAGCGCCCGCTCCTCCTGCTCGCGCAGGATGCGCTCGACCTCCTCGTCGATCACCCGGCTCGTCTCGTCGGAGTAGTCGCGCGAGTGCATGAGGTCGTCGCCCAGGAACACCGGGCCCGACGTCCCCCACGCCATCGGCCCGATGCGGTCACTCATGCCGAACTCGCGCACCATCTTGCGCGCCATCTCGGTCGCCCGCTGGAGGTCGTTCGACGCCCCCGTCGACAGCGTGTCGAGGACGAGCTTCTCGGCGCAGCGGCCGCCCATCATCACGCACAGCGCGTCCTCGATGTACTCCTGCCAGTAGGTGTGGCGCTCCTCGACCGGAAGCTGCTGCGTCACGCCGAGCGCCATGCCCGTCGGCAGGATCGTCACCTTGTGCACGGGGTCGGCGTGCGGCAGCACGTAGGCCAGCACGGCGTGGCCGCCCTCGTGGATCGCAGTGGCCCGCTTCTCCTCGTCGGACAGCACGGTCGACTCGCGGCGCTGGCCCATAAGGACGCGGTCGCGCGCCGCGTCGAAGTCGATCATGTGCACGGCGTCGGCGCCGCGGCGCACCGCGTGCAGCGCCGCCTCGTTGACGAGGTTGGCGAGGTCCGCACCGCTCATGCCGGGCGTGCCCCGGGCGACGAGGTGGAGGTCGACGTCGGACGCCATCTTCTTGTCCTTGCAGTGGACCTTCAGGATCGGCAGCCGCTCCTCGAGGTCGGGGAGCGGGACGATGATCTGGCGGTCGAAGCGCCCGGGCCGCAGCAGCGCGGGATCGAGGATGTCCGGCCGGTTGGTGGCCGCCATCATCACGACGCCCTCGGTCGTCTCGAAACCGTCCATCTCCGAGAGCATCTGGTTGAGCGTCTGCTCGCGCTCGTCGTGGCCGCCGCCGAGCCCGGCGCCGCGTTTGCGGCCGATCGAGTCGATCTCGTCGATGAAGATGATCGCCGGCGCCTGCTTGCGCGCCGTCTGGAACATGTCGCGCACGCGTGACGCGCCGACGCCCACGAACATCTCCATGAAGTCGGAGCCGGTCACGGACATGAACGGCACGCCGGCCTCACCGGCGACGGCGCGCGCGATGAGCGTCTTGCCGGTCCCGGGCGGGCCGACGAGCAGCACGCCCTTGGGGATGCGGGCGCCGATGTCCTTGAACTTCCCGGGGTTCTTCAGGAAGTCGACGACCTCGGTGATCTCCTGCTTCACGCCGGTGTAGCCGGCGACGTCGCTGAACGTCGTGCGCGGCTTGTCGGTCGTCCACACCTTCGCCTTCGACCGGCCGACGGACATGAGCCCGGTCATCTGGCCCTGCGCCCGCCGGCTCATCCAGAGCCAGAACCCGATCAGGAGACCGAACGGGACGAGGTAGATGATCAGCGAACCGAGGATGTTCGAGCCCTGGTTCTTGAAGTCGACCTTGACGCCCTTGTCCTGCATGAGCTGCAGATCGGCGTCGGGCGGCTTCGCCGGGCCGCTCGCCTTGAACGAGTCACCGTTCTTGTACTTGCCGTTGATCGTCCCGGAGTCGTTGCTGATCGTGACGCTCTCGACCTGACCCGCCTCGACCTTGCCCTTGAACGTCGAGTAGTCGATCTCGTCGCTCTTCGTGCCGGAGAAGAGGTACGGCAGGACCACGACCGCGGTGAGCAGCGCGACGACCGCCCACATCACCCAGCGCGGCCAGCCCTGGTCGGGACGCGACGGCAGCCCGGGGCGCCCCGAGGGGCGGCCGGGCCCGGGCGGCCCCGGGGGCAGGTCACCGGGCTCTCGACTCATGGCCTCGAAGCCTACGTGGAGGGTGCGACAACTTCGGCTCGGACGGAACCGGACGCGGCTGCGGCGGGCCGCTGTCGAGAGCGACCCGCCGCAGAGGGGGAGGAGCGAGGTGTCGTTACTTGTTCTTGCCGTGGCTGCCGTGGCCGCTCTTGCCGTGGCCGTGGCCGTGCGACGACGTCGTCGTCTCCGTCTCCGTCGCGCTCGACGTGTCCGACGTCGGTGCGGCGGTCGTGTCGGTCGTCGCGCTCGACTCGTCGACCGTCGTCGGGCCGTCGCAGCTGACCTCGTCGCCGGTCTTCATCGCGTGCGCGTTCGCCGAGACCCAGGCGCCGTGGTTGCCCCACGCCTCGTCGCAGTCGTGGTTCTGCGCGGCGGCGGAGTTGCCGCCACCGTCGGTCTCGCCGTCGGCGGCGACGTCGGCGTCGATCTCGGGGTCGGCGACGGTCGTCGTGGTCGTCGACTCGTCGACGGTGGTCGTCGTCGTGTCGTCCACCGCGACCGTGGTCGTCGTGTCGTCGACGACGGTGGTGACGGTCGTGTCCGTGATCGTGGGATCGGAACCGGCGTCGCCGCCCTCGGCCAGCGCTGCCCCGGTGCCGGCGATCAGGACGGTCGTGACGATCCAGCTCGCGACCTGCTTCTTGTTCATGCGTCCCGCCTTGCTGTGTGAAGTGACGTGTGGTCCGGTCGGGCTAGACATCGACCACGCGGCCGGCGAGCTTGATAGGCACGGCGACCCATCCGCCGACTTGCGCGGCGCCGTGGTTACCGTGACCGCCGATGGAACGCGACCGCTGCGCTCGGCAGGGCTGCGGGCACGCTGCGACGGCGGCCCTGAGCTACCACTACGCCAGCCGCACCGCCTGGCTCGACGACCTGCCGGACGAGCCGGAGCCCTCCACCTACGGCCTGTGCGCCGCGCACGCCGACCACCTCGTCGTGCCCGTCGGGTGGACGAAGGAGGATCGCCGCACGCCGGCCCGCCTCCCTTTCCCGCGCACGATCGCGGTCTGAGCCCCTTCTTCCGTCGGTAGCCTGCGCGGGGTGGACCCCGAGCCGGCAGACGTCGACGTCGACCGGCCGGCGCCGCGCTGGGGCATCGGCGACGCCGTCGCCGGCTTCCTCCTGGGCAACACGCTCGTCGTCCTGTTCGTCGGCATCTGGGCCGGCGTCACCGGCCGCAGCGAGCTGTCCTTCGGCGCGATCGCGCTCGGGCAGGTGGCGCTCTGGATCGGCCTGCTCGGCGTGCCGCTGTGGGCCACGGCGAAGAAGGGAAGCGGCAGCGCCGCCCGCGACTTCGGCCTCGTCGTCCGAGCCAAGGACGCGGTCACCGGTCTCCCGGTCGGCGTCGTCTGCCAGCTCGTCGTCGTCCCGCTCATCTACCTGCCGTTCCGCACGTTCGTCGACGTCGACAAGCTCGACGAGCCCGCCCGTGAGCTGGCCGACAAGGCCCACGGCTTCGGGTTCCTCGCGCTCGCGGTCGTGCTCGTCATCGGCGCGCCGGTCATCGAGGAGCTCTTCTTCCGCGGGCTCCTCCTGCGGGCGATCGACCGCCGCTTCGGCCCGGCGTGGGCGCTGGCGGGATCCTCGTTCGGGTTCGCGCTGGCGCACCTCGAGGGCCTGCAGTTCCCGGCGCTGCTCGCCGTCGGCGTCGTCTTCGGCGTGCTGGCCCAGCGGGCCCGGCGCCTCGGACCCTCGATCTTCGCCCACGGCGCGTTCAACCTCGTCGTCGTGGTCGCGCTCGCCCTCGACCGGAGATGACGTCGCGCTAAAGCGCGGCCGGCGACGTGCCGATGCACTACGTGGCCTTGGAGGGTCACGAGTGAAGGGAACGGGGACATGGACTGCCCGGTCTGCCGCGGCGCGCGGCTGGTTGAGATCGAGATCGAGCTGAAGGGCGAGCTCGTGCGGATGCACTCGTGCTCGCGCTGCGACACCCGCTGGTGGGAGCGCAACGGCGAGCAGATCGCGCTCGACAACGTCCTCGACCTGGCCACGGTCCGCAAGTAGCTCGCCGCTCCCGCCACCGCCCGACCGCGCCGTCGTCGGCCGGGCGAGGTGGCACGATGGTCCGGCCATGACCCGGCGCTTCTCACCTGCGGCGCTCGTGACCGGCGCGGTCGTCGCGCTCGCGGTCGCGTTCGTCTTCCTGCAGCTCAGCCCGAGCCTGCTGTTCGCGAACACCACCCCCGCCGGCGGCGACATGGGCGCCCACGTGTGGGCCCCGGCGTTCCTGCGCGATCACCTCCTGCCGCACTTCCGGCTCACGGGATGGGCGCCCGACTGGTACGCCGGGTTCCCCCTGCTGCACTTCTACTTCCCGCTGCCGAGCATCCTGGTGGTCGCCGTCGGCACGGTGATCCCGTACGACATCGCGTTCAAGCTCGTCACCGTCGCCGGTGTCCTCGCACTGCCGGTGTGCGCCTACGCGTTCGCCCGGCTCGCGGGGCTCGACTTCCCGGCGCCGCCGCTCTTCGCCGTCGCCACGCTGCCGTTCCTGTTCGACCGCTTCCACACGATCTACGGCGGCAACATCCCGGCGACGCTCGCCGGTGAGTTCGCGTTCTCCATCGCGCTCGCGCTCGCGCTGCTGTTCCTCGGCGTGTTCGCGCGCGGCCTCGAGGACGGCCGCCACCGCGGGTGGGCCGCGGTGCTGCTCGCCGCGACCGCGCTGTCGCACCTCCTCCCGACGTTGTTCGCGATCGCCGGCGCCGGTGTGCTCCTGCTCCTCCGCATCGACCGTCGCCGCCTTCGCTACGCGCTCACGTCGCTTCCGGTCGCGCTGCTGCTGGCGTCGTTCTGGGTGCTGCCGTTCTGGCGCCGGCTGCCGTACTCGAACGACATGGGTTGGGAGAAGATCCGCCAGTTCTCGGCGAACCTCTTCCCGTTCCTCTCGCCGTGCAAGGCGAACGCGTCGTGCGCGGCGGGCGAGTTCCCCCACGTGCAGACGTGGCACCTGTTGCCGGTCACGGTGCTCGCCGCCATCGCGGTCGGGATCGCGCTCGCCCGGCGCGAGCGTGTCGGGCTGTTCCTGTCCGCGATGGCGACGGGTGCCGCGATCGTGTTCGTGACCGCGCCGCCGGCGCGGCTGTGGAACGCGCGTGCGCTCCCGTTCTGGTTCCTGTCGCTGTACCTGCTCGCGGCATACGCCGTCGACGCCGGTGTCCGCTGGCTCGCCGCCGGCGTCGACCGTCGCGACGACGCGCCGATCGCGGCGGACGTCGAGCCCGGCGGCGAGGACACCGCCGCGCAGGTGCTCGACGGCGCGCCGCCGCGTCCCGATCGCGGCGCGTCCGTCCTGCTCGCCTCGCCGCTCGTCGCGCTCGTGCTCGTCGCCGTGTTCATCGCGCTCCCGCTGGGCTCGCTGCCCGGCTGGGTACCGCTGTCGACGAGCGACCACAGCTTCGTGCCCGACTGGGTCAAGTGGAACTACAGCGGCTATGAGCGCAAGGCCAAGTACCCCGAGTACAAGGCGGTCGTCTCGACGATGGCCAAGGTGGGTGACGAGTACGGGTGCGGCCGCGCGATGTGGGAGTACCGGCCCGAGCTCAACGACTACGGCACGCCGATGGCGCTGATGCTGCTCCCGTACTGGACGCACGAGTGCATCGGCTCGATGGAGGGCCTCTACTTCGAGTCGGCGGCCACGACGCCGTACCACTTCTTGATGCAGTCCGAGCTGTCGAAGCAGCCGTCGCGGGCCCAGCGCGACCTTCCGTATCGAGACCTCGACCTCGCGCTCGGCGTGAAGCACATGCAGCTCATGGGCGTCCGGTACTACATGGCGGTGTCGCCGGAGGCGATCGCGGCCGCCAACGCGCAGCCCGACCTCGAGCTGATCGCGACGTCGACGCCGTGGCAGATCTACCGCGTCGCCGACGCCCCGCTCGTCCAGCCGCTCGAGTTCCAGCCGGCGGTCATCGACCGCGTCCCGGACACGAACGGCCACTGGATGGACGTCGCCGTGCCGTGGTTCGACGACCCGTCGCAGTGGGACGTGCCGCTCGCCGAGCACGGGCCGAAGTCCTGGCCCCGGGTGCACGTCGCCGACCGGGCGACCTCGGAGCGCACGGTCGGTTCCGACGTCACCGTCTCGACGCCCGAACGGGTCCCGGTGCGACCGGCGCGGGTGTCGGACATCCGTACCTCCGACGACCGGATCAGCTTCGATGTCGACCGGCCGGGCGCGCCGGTGCTCGTCAAGTCGTCGTACTTCCCGAACTGGAAGGCGTCGGGTGCCGACGGGCCGTGGCGGGTGTCGCCGAACCTCATGGTGGTGGTCCCCACGTCGACCCACGTCTCGCTGCACTACGGCCGCACGCCGATCGACTGGCTCGGGATGGCGGCGACCGTCGCCGGCATCGCCCTTGTCGTCGTCCTCTGGCGCCGGGGACCACTGGCGTACCCCGCGCGTGAGGTCGGTGGCCGCGACGACGAGGCCGACGGCGTGACGGACGACGGTGACGACATGCCCGGCGGCGGCGACGCACCCGAGCGCGAAGCCGTCGTCGTCGACGCGGGGCCGTGAGGCGGCGCTTCCGACGCGTCGCCGTCGTCGGGACCGTCGTGACGGTCGTCGACGTCGCCATCCTGCTCGCCCTCCGGCTCGGACCGGGAGTGCCCGTCGTGATCGCCGACGGGGTCTCCGTCGCCGTCGCCGCGGTCGTCTCGTACGTGCTCCACCGGTCGGTGACGTTCGCCGACGACCCGGAGCGGCGCTGGGTGCACGCCACCCGGCTGTTCGTCGCGGTGACCCTCGTCGCCGCGTTCGTCGACATCGTCGTGCTGCGGGCCGCCGTCGCCGTGGTCGGGTCGACGACGTGGCGAGAGCTCGTCGTCGGAAAGGCGATCTCACTCTTCGTCGCCGGGCTCGTGCGCGTCGCGGCCTACCGCCGGCGGCTGTTCCTCGACGTGCGAGCGACGCAGTCGGCCCGGCGGCCTCGTCCGCTGCCGGACAGCCCGGTGCGGCTGTCGGTCGTGCTGCCCGCCTATCGCGAGGCGCCACGCATCGGCGACACCATTGCCGCCGTCAGGGCCGCGCTCGCCGACGTCGGCCCGGTCGAGGTCGTCGTCGTCGACGACGGGTCCGGCGACGCAACGGCGTCCGCCGCTCGGGCGGCCGGTGCGGACCTCGTGATCGAGCAGCCGCACAACCGCGGGAAGGGGGCGGCCGTACGCGCGGGCGTGCTCGCCGCGGCCGGCCGGGTGATCGCGTTCACCGACGCCGACCTCTCGTACGCGCCCCGCCAACTGGCGACCCTGCTCGTGAACGTCGAGGACGGCTGGGACATGGTCGTCGGGAGCCGCAGGCACGTCGACACGACCACGCTCGTCCGGGCCCGCCGGCTGCGTGAGGTCACCGGGCGCGTCTTCAACCTCCTCTCGGAGGTCGTGCTGCTCGGGCAGTACCGCGACACGCAGTGCGGGCTCAAGGCCTTCCGGGGCGATGTCGCCCGCTCGCTCTTCTCGCGCGCCCGGGTCGACCGGTTCGCGTTCGACGTCGAGCTCTTCCATCTGGCAGAGCGGGACCGACTGTCGGTGCTCGAGGTACCGGTGTCGCTCGCGAACTCGTCGGTGTCGACGATCCGCGTCGGCGCCGACTCGCTCCGCATGGTCGTCGACCTCTTCCGGATCCGCCGGTGGGGCGGTCAGGGGGCGTACGACCCCGCCGCCGAGTTGTCGCGCTCCGTGTAACTCGTACGACGGCGCCGAGCTCCCGCTCACCCGAATCGCCCGTTTCACTACGAAGCGGAAGGTAACGGCCACTCCCAGAGCGAACTGGTTGCCGACGTCGCACCGCGGTAGGGAGGGCGATCACGGCGTGTCCGACACGGACGAGCCATCGCCGCGAGGGAGGCACGATGAGGGCAGTACTCGAAGGGGCGGGTTCGAGGACGCGTCGGGCCGGCGCGTTCATGATGGTGCTGGGGCTGCTGATCGTGCTGTTCAGCGCGGTCGCGCCCTCGGCGGATGCCGTCGACCACCCCGATCACTGCGGGAACGCACCGGAGTCGACCCAGAACACGGGCGTCACCGACCCCGGCAACGGCAACAACCCGTCGGGCAACAACGGCACCGTCAAGATCGACGGGTGCGAGCTCGACCAGGGTCGAGGTCCCGACAACGACAAGAACGGCAACGGAGACCCGGACAACGAGCCCCACATCGGGTGCCTCGTCACCGTCGACTGGTACAACTTCGACGCCGACGCCGCGAACGCCGACCGGTACTCCCGGGTCACGTTCGAGGTCTGGCCGCCGAGCGGCGGACGCGAGCCGGTCACCGTGCCGGTGTTCGACTACCGCACACCCGGTAACGGGCACGGCGCGTTCGACGGCACCGCGCCCTACACCTCCGACGACCCCGTGTACATCGGCGAAGACCCGGCGAGCGGCGCGAACGCCGACGGCATCGACGCATCGGTCACCTACCGCATGGACGAGGTGCTGTCGCAGTTCGAGGCCCACCCGCAGCACGGCTGGCACGTGAAGCTCACCGTCGAGTCCGACGGCTCGCGCGGCGCAGACGTGAAGCACAAGGTGTTCTGGACGGGCCCGTGCGAGAGCGAGGCCACGACGACGACGACGTCCACCACCACGTCGACGTCCACGACCACGTCGACGTCCACGACCACGTCGACGTCGACCACCACGTCGACGACCGTCGCGGGTGGCTCGACGACGACGATCGCCGGGGGCGGCGTGACGACGACCACGTCCACGACCACGGCGCCCGGCGAGACCACCACGACGACCACATCGCCGTCGACGACCGAGACCACCGCCGGGCCGAACGTCGGCGGCGTGGAGTTCGAGAACACGACCACCACGGCCGGCCAGTCGGTGAACGGCGAGGAACTCGTGCAGGCGTCCCCGACGCAGGTGCGCACCCAGGTGAAGGGCGTGCAACTCGCCCGCACCGGTGACGAGACCCGCCAGATGGTGTTCGTCGCCGGTCTCGCCCTGCTGCTCGGTGGGGCGGCGATCTTCGGCAGCGACAAGCTCGCCTCGGCGAAGCGGTGAGTCACCGGCGCTGACGCCCGGAACGAACGACGCGAGAGGCCGTCCCGGCGCACGCGCGGGGCGGCCTCCCGCCGCGTCGGGCAGGCGGTCGGACGACCCGCCCCAACTAGGCTGACGCCCCGCATGGCGGACGACGACGCACGGCTCGACACGATCTTCAAGGCGTACGACATCCGGGGCACCGTCCCCGACCAGCTCGACGCCGAGCTCGCCCGCCGCATCGGCGCGGCGTTCGCCGCGTTCGCCGCGAGCCCGCAGATCCTGCTCGCCCGGGACATGCGGCCGTCGGGCACGGAACTGACGGAGGCGTTCGCCGACGGCGTCACCGGCCAGGGCGTCGACGTCGTCGACCTCGGCATGGCGTCGACCGACCTCGTCTACTTCGCCGCCGGCAAGCTCGACAGCCCGGGCGCGATGTTCACGGCCAGCCACAACCCCGCCCGGTACAACGGCATCAAGCTGTGCCTCGCCGGTGCCAAGCCGGTCGGCGAGGACAGCGGTCTGCGCGAGATCAAGGACGCCGTCCGCAACGGCGAGCCGGCCACGCCGACCCCGGCGCGGGGGACCGTCACGCGCCGCGACGTCCTCGACGACTACGCCGCCCACGTCCACACGTTCGTCGACACCGCGGCGCTGAAGCCGTTGAAGGTGGTGGCCGACACCGCCAACGGCATGGGCGGCCTCGTCGTCCCGAAGGTGTTCGAGCGGCTGCCGCTCGACCTCGAGATCCTGTACGGCGAGCTCGACGGCACGTTCCCGAACCACCCGGCGGACCCCATCCAGCCGGAGAACCTGAAGGACCTCCAGCGCCGCGTCCTCGACACGCAGGCGGACATCGGTCTCGCGTTCGACGGCGACGCCGACCGTGTCTTCCTCGTCGACGAGAAGGCCCAGCCGGTCAGCGGGAGCACCACGACCGCGATGGTCGCCAAGGGGATGCTCGCCAAGCATCCCGGCAGCGCCGTGATCTACAACCTGATCTGCAGCAAGGCGGTCCCCGAGGTCATCGAGGAGTCCGGCGGCACCCCGACGCGCAGCCGCGTCGGACACAGCTTCATCAAGGCGCTCATGGCCGAGACCGACGCCGTCTTCGGCGGCGAGCACAGCGGCCACTACTACTTCCGCGACAACTACCGCGCCGACAGTGGCCTCATCGCCGCGCTCGTGGTGCTCGAGCTGCTGAGCACGAGCAACGCGACGCTGAGCGAGCTGCGGGCACCGTTCGAGCGCTACGCCGGCAGCGGCGAGATCAACACGACCGTCGCCGACCAGCAGGCGACGATCGAGCGAGTGGCGTCGCACTACGCAGCGACGGAGGCCACGCAGGACCGCCTCGACGGCCTGACCGTCGACTTCGGCGACTGGTGGTTCAACCTTCGCCCGTCGAACACCGAGCCGCTGCTCCGGCTCAATCTCGAAGCCCGCACACCGGCCGAGTGCGACGCCCACGTCGCCGAGGTCCTGGATCTCGTGAGGAACTGATGGCGCTCGACCAGCAACTGCTCGACATCCTCGCCTGCCCGGAGGACAAGGGCCCGCTCCTCTACTTCGCCGACGAGGAGTGCCTCTACAACCCCCGCCTCACGCGCAAGTACGCGATCCGCGACGACATCCCGATCATGCTGATCGACGAGGCCGAGACCGTCGACGCCGCCGAGCACGACCGCCTGATGGCGAAGGCGGACGCCGACGGGATCGAGCCGACGTTCGACGACACGACGAAGTGAGCGACATCGACCACGTCGACACGCTCGGCATGTTCGCCGCAGCGGCGAGCCTGCCCGACCAGGTCGAGGCGGCCGTCGAGTACGGGCGCGGCGTCGTCGGGTTGCCCGACCGTTCCGGGATCGAGAACGTCGTCGTGCTCGGCATGGGCGGCAGCGGCATCGCCGGGGACGTCCTGCTGAGCACCGCCGGCCCGTTCATGCCCGTGCCCGTCGTGGTCGTGAAGTCCTACGTCCTGCCCGCGTTCGTCTCCGACGCGACGCTCGTGTTCGCGGTCAGCTTCAGCGGCGACACCGAGGAGACCGTCGAGGCGGCGAGCGAGGCCGCGATCCAGGGCGCCCGCGTCGTGGCGGTCACACGCGGCGGTGAGCTCGGGCGGCGGGCCGAGGCGTGGGGGGCGCCGCTCGTCCGCATCCCCGACGGCATCCCGCAGCCGCGTGCCGGGCTCGGCGCGCTGAGCATCCCGCCCCTCGTCGTCCTCGAGGAGATGGGACTGTTCCCGGGCGCGTCGAAGTGGATCGCCGAGGCCGTCGTCCAGCTGCGCGCTCGCGCCGCGCAGCTCGCCAAGCCCGGCAACATCGCCGAGCAGCTCGCCAAGCAGATCGACCGCACGATCCCGCTCGTCTACGGCGGGGGCAGCATCGCCACCACCGCGGCGCTGCGGTGGAAGACGCAGTTCAACGAGAACGCGAAGATCCCGGCGTTCTGGGCCACGCAGCCCGAGTTGTGCCACAACGAGGTCGCGGGGTGGGGCCAGCACGGCGACCTCACGCGCCAGGCGGTCACGCTCGTCGCGCTGCGTCACGACAACGAGCACCCGCAGATCCACCGTCGCTTCGAGCTCGTCTACGAGCTGATGGACGAGGTCGTCGCGTCGATCGAGGAGGTGCGCGCCGAGGGCGAGGGCGCGGTCGCCCAGCTGTTCGACCTCGTCATGCTCGGCGACTTCACCTCACTGCATCTCGCGCGCCGCCTCGGTGTCGATCCCGGTCCCGTCCCGGCGCTCGACTTCGTGAAGGAAGGGCTGGCCACGTGACGGCGACGGCCGGCGTGTTCGTGTACGACGGCGACTGCGGGTTCTGCACGCGCTTCGCACGTTGGCTGACACCGCGCGTCGCCGGCCGGGTCGACGTCGTCACCGCGGGCCGCGCCGACCTCGACGTCGACGTTCGCTCGACATCGTGGTTCGTCACGCCGGCGGGCACACGCCTCGGGCGCCACGCCGGGATCGCCGCCGCGCTGGACGCGGCCGGTGGGCCGTGGCGCTTCGCCGGCCGCGTCATCGCCAGCCGCCCTGTCGCGCCCCTGGCGGGCGCCGTCTACGACTGGGTCGCCCACAATCGCCATCGCATGCCCGGCGGCACGTCCGAATGCCGCCTCGACGAGGAGCACTGACCATGAACGAGGCCGACCGCAACGACTACAAGGTCGCCGACATCGGCCTCGCCGAGTTCGGACGCAAGGAGATCACACTCGCCGAAGAGGAGATGCCCGGCCTCATGGCGCTGCGCGCCGAGTACGGCGAGTCGCTTCCGTTGAAGGGCGCGCGGATCACGGGCTCGCTGCACATGACGATCCAGACGGCCGTGCTCATCGAGACCCTCGTCGCGCTCGGTGCGCAGGTCCGCTGGGCGTCGTGCAACATCTTCTCGACGCAGGACCACGCCGCTGCCGCCATCGCCGCCGCCGGCATCCCGGTGTTCGCGTGGAAGGGCGAGACGCTCGAGGAGTACTGGTGGTGCACCGAGCAGATCCTGCGCTGGCCCGACGGCGGCGGCCCGAACATGATCCTCGACGACGGCGGCGACGCCACGCTGCTCGTCCACCTCGGCGTCGAGTTCGAGCGCGCCGGGTCCGTGCCCGACGCGACCGACGACGACAGCGACGAGTACAAGGTCGTCCTCGAGACGCTCCGCCGCACCATCGCCGAGTCGCCCGGCATCTGGACGAAGATCGCCGAGGGCATCAAGGGCGTGACCGAGGAGACGACGACGGGCGTCCATCGCCTGTACCAGCGTCAGGACGAGGGCACGCTCCTGTTCCCGGCGATCAACGTCAACGACTCGGTCACGAAGTCGAAGTTCGACAACGTCTACGGCATCCGCCACTCGCTCATCGATGGCATCAACCGCGCCACGGACGTGATGATCGGCGGGAAGGTCGCCGTCGTCATGGGCTACGGCGACGTCGGCAAGGGTTGCGCCGCGTCACTGCGCGGCCAGGGTGCCCGCGTCGTCGTCACCGAGGTCGACCCCATCTGCGCGCTGCAGGCGGCGATGGAGGGGTACGAGGTGACGACGCTCGAACAGGTGGTCGAGCGCGCCGACATCTTCGTCACCGCCACCGGGAACAAGGACATCATCACCGCCGACCACATGCGGCGGATGAAGCACGGCGCGATCGTCGGCAACATCGGTCACTTCGACAACGAGATCGACATCGCCGGGCTCAACCGGATGAGCGACGTCCGGCGCGTGAACATCAAGCCGCAGGTCGACGAGTGGGTCTTCCCCGACGGCCACGCGGTCATCATGCTGGCCGAAGGCCGGCTGCTGAACCTGGGCTGCGCCACCGGGCACCCGTCGTTCGTGATGTCGACGTCGTTCACGAACCAGGTGCTCGCCCAGATCGAGCTGTTCGTCCGGACCGACGAGTACCCGACGGGCGTGTACCGGCTGCCTCGTGAGCTCGACGAGAAGGTCGCCCGCCTGCACCTCGACAAGCTCGGCGTGCGGTTGACCGAGCTGTCGCCGGCGCAGGCGGCGTACATCGGCGTGAAGCCCGACGGGCCCTACAAGCCCGAGCACTACCGGTACTGACCCCCGTGCCATCCGATCCCATCCCGCCCACGATCGAGTGGGCGGACGGGGTCGTCCGGTTGATCGACCAGCGCCGGCTGCCGGCGTCCCTCGTCCTGCTCGAGTGCCGCACGGTGGACGAGCTGTGCGACGCGATCTCGACGCTCGCCGTGCGGGGTGCGCCGGCGCTCGGCGCCGCCGGCGCGCTCGGGGTCGCGCTCGCATCGGTCACCGGCGAGGACGCCGGCGCGGCGGGGGAGCGGCTCGTCGCCACGCGCCCGACGGCCGTGAACCTGGCGTGGGGTGTGCGACGGGCGCTGGCGGCGACCGACCCCGTCGCCGAGGCGGTCGCCGTGTGCGCCGAGGACGTCGAGCGCAACCGCGCACTGGGCGCGCACGGCGCGTCGCTCGTGCCCGACGGGGGACGGGTGCTGACGCACTGCAACGCCGGCGCGCTGGCGTGCGTGGGCTACGGCACCGCCGTCGGCGTGATCCGTGCCGCCGCCGAGGCGGGGCGGCGACCGACGGTGTGGGTCGACGAGACGCGGCCGGTGCTGCAAGGGGCCCGGCTGACGGCCTGGGAGCTGCAGCGGCTGTCGATCCCGTTCCGTCTGGTGCCCGACGTCGCCGCGGGGTCGCTGTTCGCGTCGGGCGACGTCGACTGCGTCGTCGTCGGCGCCGACCGCATCGCCGCCAACGGCGACGTCGCCAACAAGATCGGGACGTACACGCTGGCGGTGCTGGCGTCGCACCACGGGGTGCCGTTCTACGTGGCCGCGCCCCGGTCGACGTTCGACGCCGACACGCCCGACGGCGCGGCGATCGTCGTCGAGCGGCGGCCGGCCGACGAGGTGACCGTCGTCGGCGGCACCCGGATCGCCCCCGACGGCGTCGACGTCGAGAACCGCGCGTTCGACGTCACCCCCGCGTCGCTGGTGACCGCCTACGTCACCGAGGACGGCGTCCATCACCGCGCCCCCGCCACCGGTTCGAAGCCCGACAGCCAATCGTGAGTGTCACACCCCCCGCGTAGGGTCCGGCGGGTGCTGCTCGCCACCCGCTGCCCGGCGTGTGGGACGCCCGGTCCGGCGCCCTGCGACCGCTGCGCGAGCGAGTTGCGGCGGGCGCCGTCGCTCGCCGTGCCCCCGGGGCTCGACGCGCTGTACGCCCTCCTCGCCTACGAGGGCGTCGGGCGCGAGCTCGTCGCCCGGTTGAAGTACCGCAACGCGCGGGCCGTCGTCGCCCGGCTCGCGACGTCGATGGCCGCGCTCGTCGCCGGCGTGGTCACGGCGTTCGACGCCGTGACGTGGGCACCGACATCGGTCGAACGGCGGCGCGAGCGCGGATTCGACCAGGCCGAGCTCCTGGCTCGGCGCATCGGCCGGGAGCTCGGACTGCCGGCACCGGCGCTGCTGCGGCGCGCGCACGGGCCGCCCCAGACCGGCCGTCATGCCGCCGAGCGTCACCTCGGCCCGTCGTTCACGTGCACACGCCCGTCGGGCGCCTCGCCGCTCGGCGCCACCCCGGCGCGCGTGCTGCTCGTCGACGACGTCGTGACCACCGGCGCCACGTTGACGTCGGCCGCTCGCGCCCTCCGACAGGCCGGTGTCACGACCGTCGTCGGGCTGGCCGCGGCGCGAACGCCGTTAAAGGCGCGACGCGTCGCGTCCGACACCCGGGAGTGATGCGATGCGTCGAACGGCGGTCGAGCGACGATGTGGTGGCGGTCCCGGCGGGCCTCCTCGAACAGCTCCTGCGCGTGTCGTCGGTGCGCCCCGGCGTCGTCGACACCGCGCAGCGGCGGCTCGCGCTCGCGCCCCTGCCGTCGCCGCCGCTGCTGGCGGCGTCGATGGTCGACGTCCTCGTCGCCGCCCGCTGCTCGTAGACTCGTCACCACGGGCCACGTGCGGGTCTGTGGTTGAAAGTCGATGCCAGTCGCAGGCGAAACGACCCACGTAAGGCGACCCGTGGTCGCTGAGCATGGTGCGGCTTAGGAGTAAGTCCTGGTGGGCCTGACACCGACAGGCGGTGCGGTCCGGCAGGCGAGTGTGGGGTCAAAGACCAGGTCAGCCGCACGTGGCCCGTCGTCCGTCCGGTCTGGCCCGCCGCCCCCCGTTCGCGTCCGTGCCGTCATGCCCCGGTACACTCAGCCCCGCTGGTCCAGTCAGCGGGAGGGGAGCGCCACGTGGCGGACGACATCGGTGCGGTCGGCGGTGAGCGCGACACGGTGCGTGTCCTCATCGCGGATGACCACGCCCTGTTCCGACGCGGGCTGAACATGGTCCTCGAGTCCGAGGACGGCATCGAGGTGGTGGCCGAGGCCGAGGACGGCGAGGACGCCATCGCCAAGGCCGAGGAGTTCGCGCCCGACGTCGTCTTGATGGACGTTCGCATGCCGCGCGTCAGCGGCATCGAGGCCACCCGGCAGATCCGTGACGTCATCCCGACGGCGAAGATCCTCATGCTCACCGTGAGCGACGAGGAGGAGGACCTCTACGAGGCCATCAAGGCCGGCGCCAACGGCTACCTGCTGAAGGAGATCTCCATCGAGGAGGTCGCCGACGCC
>DASSOZ010000198.1:0-24708 GCA_035700105.1 Acidimicrobiales bacterium | reverse complement strand
CCGCGGGCGGGTGTGGTCGTGGACGGTGAACCGCTACCAGCCCCCGGCGCCCTACGTCTCCCCCAGCGACGACTTCGCGCCGTTCGGGATCGCGGCAGTCGAGCTCGCCGACGAGAAGATGGTGGTCCTCGGACAGGTGGTCCCGGGCGTCGACGTCGCCGTCGGCGACGAGGTCGAGCTCGTCGTCGACACGCTGTTCACCGACGACGACGGCACCGAGCAGCTCGTGTGGAAGTGGAGCCCGGTCAAGTGACGCGCGACCGCGACGTCGTCGTCCTCGGTGCCGGCATGCACCCGTGGGGGAAGTGGGGCCGCAACTTCGTCGAGTACGGCGTGGCCGCGGCGCGCGACGCCCTCGCCGACGCCGGCCTCGCGTGGACCGACATCGACTACGTCGCCGGCGCCGACACGATCCGCAACGGGTATCCGGGATTCGTCGCCGGCTCGACGTTCTCGCAGGCGTTCGGGTGGACCGGTGCCCGCATCTCGTCGTCGTACGCCGCGTGCGCGTCGGGCGCGCATGCGATCGCCAACGCCCGCGCGCAGATCCTCGCCGGTCTGTGCGACGTCGCCCTCGTGGTCGGCGCCGACACGACGCCGAAGGGTTTCTTCGCGCCGGTCGGCGGCGACCGTACCGACGATCCCGACTGGCTGCGCTTCCGCCTCCTCGGCGCCACGAACCCGACGTACTTCGCCCTGTACGCGCAGCGGCGCATGGCGCTGTACGGCGCCACGTCCGCCGACTTCGCCAAGGTCAAGGTGAAGAACGCGCGCCACGGGCTGTCGAACCCGAACGCCCGCTACCGCAAGGAGGTGACCGAGGACGAGATCCTCGCGTCGCCGGTCGTCGCCGACCCGCTGCACCTGCTCGAGATCTGCGCCACGTCCGACGGCGGTGCCGCGCTCGTGCTGGCGTCACCGGAGTTCGCCGCTCGCCACCTCGGGTCCGCGAACGACGCCGTCCGGATCGCCGCGGTGTCGACGGTGACGCCCACCTATCCGAACACCGTCATCGAGATGCCGAACTTCGCGACGGACTCGGGGGCCGGTGCGGCGCCGCCCGAGCGGACCTACCGCGACTCGATCGCGTTCGCCGCGTACGAGGAGTCCGGCCTCGGTCCCGACGACCTGTCGGTCGCCGAGGTGTACGACCTGTCGACCGCGCTCGAGCTCGACTGGTACGAGAACATCGGGCTGTGCAAGGAGGGCGAGGCGGAGCGCCTGATCAACGACGGCGACACCACGATCGGCGGCCGCATCCCGGTCAACCCGTCGGGCGGTCTGGCGTGCTTCGGCGAGGCCATCCCCGCCCAGGCGATCGCCCAGGTGTGCGAGCTGACGTGGCAGCTGCGAGGCCAGGCCGGCGGCCGCCAGGTCGAGGGCGCGCGGGTCGGGCTGTCGATCAACCAGGGACTGTTCGGTCACGGCTCGTGCGTGATCGTCAGGAAGTAGAGGAGTGACCGCGATGCCCGAGGCCTACATCGTCGACGCCGTGCGCACGCCGGTCGGGAAGCGGGGAGGGACGCTGTCGCAGGTCCACCCCGCCGACCTCGGCGCCCACTCGATCAAGGCGCTGATGGAGCGCACCGGCATCGACCCGGCCGCCGTGGAGGACGTGTTCTTCGGCAACGTCGACTCGATCGGGCCGCAGGCCGGCGACATCGCCCGGACGTGCTGGCTGGCGGCGGGGATGCCGGAGGAGGTCCCGGGCACGACGATCGACCGGCAGTGCGGATCGTCGCAGCAGGCCGTGCACTTCGCCGCCCAGGCGGTCATGAGCGGGACGAACGACGTGATCGTCGCCGGGGGCGTGCAGAACATGTCGATGATCCCGATCAGCTCGGCGATGACGGTCGCCGAGCCGATGGGCTTCACCGATCCGTTCAGCGGGTCGACGGGGTGGGTCGAGCGCTACGGCGACCAGGAGGTGTCGCAGTTCCGCGGCGCGGAGATGATCGCCGAGAAGTGGGGCATCACCCGCGAGGAGATGGAGGCGTTCGCCGTCGAGTCGCACGAACGGGCGATCCGTGCGACCGCCGAGGGCCGCTTCGAGAACGAGATCGTCCCGCTCAACGACCTCTCACGAGACGAGGGGCCGCGCGAGCCGAATCTCGAGAAGATCCGGTCGCTGCCGACGCTCGTCGAGGGTGGCCGACTGACCGCGGCGGTGTCGTCGCAGATCTCCGACGCCTCCGCGGCGATGCTCGTCGTGTCGGAGTCGGCGCTGAAGACGCACCGCTTGACGCCGCGAGCCCGCATCCACCACATCAGTGTGCGAGGGGACTCCCCCATCTACATGCTGACCGCACCGATCCCGGCGACGGCGTACGCGCTCGAGAAGACCGGCATGTCCCTCGACGACATCGACCTCGTCGAGATCAACGAGGCGTTCGCGTCGGTCGTGCTGGCGTGGCAGAAGGAGACCGGCGCCGACCTCGCAAAGGTCAACGTCAACGGCGGCGCCATCGCCCTCGGCCACCCGCTCGGGGCCACCGGCGTGCGCCTGATGACGACGCTGCTCAACGAGCTCGAGCGCACCGGCGGCCGGTACGGCCTGCAGACGATGTGCGAGGGCGGCGGCCAGGCGAACGTCACGATCATCGAACGCCTCTGACCCCCGACCGACGTTCGCTTCGCAGCAGCAGGGCGAACGTCACGATCATCGAACGCCTGTAACAGGCTCGAGATCGGGTGATTGCCGAGTCAGAACGACGGCAATCACCCAATCTCGGCGGTGCGGCGGGCCGACGCCCAGGCGAGTGCCTCGTCGTCGGACGTCACGACGGCGAGCGCGATGCCCGACGCCGCCCGCTCGAGGTCCTCGAAGAGCTCGCGCCGGCGGTGACGTCCGACCGCAGCGAACGGGTCGCACAGCACCATCGCCGCCGGTGACGGCGCGGCCAGCGTGGCGCGTGCGGCGTCGGCCTCGGCCTGGAGCCGGTCGAGCCGGCGGCCGTGGAGGAGCTCCCGCAGGCGTGCCTGCAGCTCGCCGCGCTCCTCCAGCGCGACGGCGGACTCGGCAGCCCGGCGGCTGAGCTCGAACATCAGCTGCGTGGCCGGCGTCGTCGGCGCGACACCGAGATCGGTCGCGACGGCGACGAGCCGCCGGCGGGCGTCCGCCAGGCGCTCGGCCCGCTCGACCGGGACGTCGAACCCGACGCGCCCGACCCACTCGTCACGGGCGGCGTCGAGCTCGTCCCGCGCGGCGGCGGCCGCATCGGCGCGCGCCTGCCACTCGCGCACGGCGTCTGCAGCGCCCGCCAACGCCGCCTCGGCGCGGTCGGCGTCCGCCGCGGCGGCGTCGGCCTCGACGCGGGCGCGGGTGTCGTCACGTCGGGCGCGGCGCCAACGGCTCGCCAGGCCGGCGGTCGTCGCGCCCGGGACGACGGCAGCGAGCGCCACCGGCAGACCGACGCCGACGGCGACCAGCGCGGCACCGGCGCTCATGGCGACTGCGCCGAGGACCGGCGTGCGCGGACGCCCGGAGTCTTCGAGGTCGCCGGCCAGCGCCGTCACCAGCGAGCGGGCGCGGACGAGCTCGATCTCGGCGGCGACGGTCGAGGGTCGCTCGCCGACGACGCGCGCCGCCGCGTCGGCGGTGACCGTGGCGACCCGCAGGCGTGCCGCGGCGGCCAACAGCGCGTCGGGGTCGGCCGTCACGTCGCCGGCGACGGCCGCGAGGCGCGCCACCATCGCCGACGTCTCGTCGGAGTCCGCGCGGTCGCGGCGCGCTCGCGCCGAGAGCTCGTCGAGGCGGGCGCACAACCGATCGGCCTCGGTGGCGTCGGCGACCACCTGCCGGGCGCGGCGCCGGGCGGCTTCTCGCGCCAGCGCCCGCTCGGCTGCGGCCACGTCGACGACGAGCTCGCCGCCGATGTGCTCCGCGATCACTCGCGCCGCCGTCGTCGGATCGGCCGCGGGAGCGACCGTCACACCCGCCGGCAACGTGTCCGGCACCTCCCACCCCGGTTCCAACACGTGCATGGCGCCGAGGTTCGGCGGCGTCAGGCTTGGAACCTGCTAAGCACCTCTGACGCCTGGGTGACGATTCGCCCGATCAGGTCGGCAACGGACGGAAGGTCCTCGATGACGCCGACGACCTGACCGCTCGCCATCACCCCGAGGTCCGGCCGGCCGTCGACCATCGCCGCCTTCAGGAGCATCGGCGTGTTGCCCGCCATCAGCACCTGCGACCACGTGAGCTCCTGCGACTTCCGCATCGCCAGGCCCTCGCGCACCATCGCCGGCCACGAGGTGTGCGACAGCTTCCGGAAGTCGTTGGCGTTGCGCGCCGAACGCGCGAGTCGCCCGATCGCGCCCGACCGTTCCAGCGCGTCGACGAGCGTCGACCGCAGCACGCGGTGCGGCACGCCGTCGACCTGGGTCGTCACGACCGTGTCGGTGACCGACTTGCCGAGGTACACGTCCTTGACCGCCTGCGGGACCGTCGAGTCCGACGTCAACAAGAAGCGGGTGCCCATGGCGATGCCGGACGCGCCGTAGGCGAGCGCGGCGACCAGCCCCCGCCCGTCGAAGAACCCGCCGGCGGCGACGACGGCGACGTCGGGCCCGACGGCGTCGACGACCTGCGGCAGCAGCAGCGTCGTCGGCACCGACCCGGTGTGACCGCCGCCCTCGCCGCCCTGGACGATGACGGCGTCGACGCCCCATGCCGCGACCTTCTCTGCGTGGCGCTTGGCACCGATGGACGGCATGACGACGACGCCGGCGTCCTTGAGCTTCTTGATGAGCCGCTCGTTCGGCGCCATCGCGAACGACGCCACCTTGACGCCCTCGGCGATGAGCATGTCGATGCGGTCCTCGGCATCGGGCGCGTCCGACCGCAGGTTCACGCCGAACGGCTGATCGGTGCGGGCGCGCGTCTCGCGGACCGCGTCGCGCAGCTGCGCGGCGTCCATGGTCGCGCCGGCGAGGATCCCCAGCCCGCCGGCGTTCGACGTGGCGCTCGCCAGTCGCGGCCCGGCGACGTAGCCCATCCCCGTCTGCACGATGGGGTGGCGCACGCCGGTCAGCTCGCAGAACCGCGTGTGCAGCGCGGGGTGCACTACTCCGGGACTTCCTTCGACCGCAGGTCCTTCGGGTCGATCACCTCGTACAGCAAACGCAGCTCGTCGTCGGTCGGCTCGCGGCTGACGGGCACGTCACCGTCGGGCATCGCCAGCTCGAAGCCGGTCGCGTCGACGACCTCGCCGACGGAGACGCCCGGGTGCACCGACCGCAGACGCATGCGGTTGTCCGGGGTCTCGAAGTCGAGCACGCAGAGGTTCGTGACGACGCGGCGGATCTCGTGGAAGCGCGCCGCGGTCGGACCCAGCTCGCGCGCCCGGTCGTAGCCGATGCCGCACACGGTGTCGACCTCTCGGACGATGACCTGCGGTGAGTGCTTGGGCACCCAGTACGACGTCGTGTCGTTGATCGTGTTGCCGGGCGCGCCGCGGTAGCCGAGCAGCTGCACCTTCGGCTGCGCGTACGGGCCGATGGCGGCGATGTTCTGGTTGCCGTACCGGTCGACCTGCGTCGCCCCCATCATGACGTGGCGCTTGCCGCTCCACACGATGTCGAACATGGCGCGGTACGGGTTCCACAGCTCGTACACCTTGCCGTCGGGCCACTCGAACGGCTCGTCGTTGGCGATGAGCGCGGCCTCGCCGTCGGTCATCAGGAGGTCGGGCTCGAACGTCGCCCGCGCCAAGCGGCCGCCGATCATCGGGATCGTGCCGATCGGGTTGGCGAGGATCTCGCCGTCGCCCCGGAAGCAGTCGGCGACGGCGACGGCGCAGACATCGGCGCGACTCGAGGTCACTTGCCGCCCTCCACCCACTCGTCGACGAACGCCTGCCACGCGTCGTCGGACCTGGCCGACGCCATGTAACGGCCGTGAAGCGCCTCGTCGCGGTCGTAGTCGGGCTCGCAGGACGTGAACGCGGCGCCGCCGGGCGCCTCGACCACGCCGTGCACGAACGCGCGGTTCACCCGCAGCGCCTGGAGCGGCGCTTCCTTCGTCAGCTGCGCGGTCTCGACGACGCGCTCGCACGACACGTAGCCGCGGTCGGCGGCCATCAGCATGAGGTCGTCGAAGTACGGGTCGGGGCCGAGGTACACGGCGTTGCCGCGCTGGTCGGCGCGGTTCATGTGCACGAGTGCGGCGTCGAGGCGCAGCGCCGGCATGGCGACGAGCTCCTCGCCGTCCTCGTAGGGCGACCTCACGGTCTTCAGCCGCGGGTTGTCGCGGAAGAGGTCGGACCCGAGTCCGACCCGGGTCGGCAGGAACGGCACCCGCCACGCCGCGGCCTGCAGCCCGAGGAGCACCATGCCCTCGTCGTACGGCTCGTCCTCGATCGTCCCCGCCTGGCGCGCCTTGCGGAAGTGCGGCTCGAGGACGGGGCTGTGCCTGTTCGTGTCGGAGGCGACGTCGTCGGCGACGAACGCGTACACCGCCCGCTTCACCTTGCCGGCCGCGCACAGGAGCCCGATGTCGGGACCGCCGAACGTCACGACGGTCAGGTCGTCGACGTCGCTGCGCAGGATCTCGCGCACGAGCGCCATCGGCTTGCGCCGCGACCCCCACCCACCGATGCCGATCGTCATGCCGCTGCGCAGCTGCGCGACGACGTCCGCCGCACTCATCCGCTTGTCGGTCACTTGTCGAACTTCGCTTCGCGCTTGTCGACGAACGCGTCGCGCGCCTCGTCGGACACGCCCGACAGGTTCAGCTCGAACGTGAACCCCTGCTCGTAGCGGTAGCTGCGCTTCACGTCGACGGGGTCGATCCCGTTGAGCGACTCCTTCGCGGCGCGGATGATCGTCCCGCTCTTCGCGGCGATGTCCCTCGCGATCGCCAGGGCCGCGTCGCGCAGCTCCTCGCGCGGCACCACCTTCGTGACGGACCCGTAGTGGTGCAACTCCTGTGCCGTCGCGGGCTTGGCCGTGTACACCATCTCCCGCATCTTGTGCTGGGGAACGAGGCGGGCGAGGTGCGTCGCCGCGCCGAGCGCCCCGCGGTCGACCTCGGGCAGCCCGAACGTCGCGTCGTCGCTGGCGACGATGACGTCGGCGTTGCCGACGAGGCCGATGCCGCCACCGAGGCAGAACCCGTTGACCGCGGCGATCACTGGCACCTCGCACTCGTAGACCGCGGCGAACGCGGCGAAACACCCCCGGTTGGCGCCGACGAGCGCGTCGAACCCCTCGGTCTGCTGCATCTCCTTGATGTCCACGCCGGCGTTGAACCCGCGGCCCTCGGCGCGCAGCACGAGGACGCGCACGTTGTCGCGGTCACGTCCGAGACGGGTGATCGTGTCCGCCAGCTCGAACCAGCCGGCGACGGTGAGCGCGTTCACCGGCGGGTTGTCCATCACGACCTCGGCGATGCCCTCGCCCACGGTCGACGTGATCCCCATTCGGGTCCTTCCTGCGATCTGACGGTCCGTCAGACACTAGTTTCGGCCGCCGATGGCGCCCGAACTGGACTTCACCGGCCGCGTCGCGATCGTGACCGGCGGGACGCGCGGGATCGGGCGCTCGATCGCCGCCGCGTTCGCCGCCGCCGGCGCGTCGGTGATGGTGTGCTCGCGCAACGACCCCGGCGACCTGCCGCCCGACTGGGTGTTCGTCGCCACCGACGTGCGCGAGCCCGAGCAGGTCGACGCCGCCGTTGCCGCAACAGTGGACCGGTTCGGACGGCTGGACGTCCTCGTGAACAACGCCGGCGGCGCGCCGTACGCCGACAGCGCGACCGCGTCGCCGCGGTTCAACGCGTCGATCATCAACCTCAACCTGCTCGGTCCGCTCCTTTTCGCGCAGCGGGCCAACGCCGTGATGCAGCAGCAGGACGGTGGCGGGTCGATCGTCAACATCGGCTCGGTCAGCGGCATGCGCCCTTCACCGGGCACGGCGGCCTACGGCGCGGCGAAGGCGGGGCTCATCAACCTCACGGAGACGCTCGCCGTCGAGTGGGGTCCGAAGGTGCGCGTCAACTGCGTGTCCGGCGGGCTCATCCGCACCGAGCAGTCACACCTCTGGTACGGCGACGAGGACGGCATCGCCGCGGTCGGTGGCACGATCCCGCTCGGGCGCATGGCCGACCCGTCGGAGATCGCGAACGCGTGCCTCTACCTGGCGTCGCCCCTGGCGTCGTACGTCAGCGGCGCCAACCTCGTCGTCCACGGCGGCGGCGAGCGCCCCGCCTACCTGGGCGCGTCGAACGCCGACGCGCCTACGGGTGCTGGGAGCTGACCGACACCACTTCGCCGGTCATGTACGTCGAGTAGTCGGAGGCGAGGAACACGATCACGTTCGCCACCTCCCAGGGCTCGGCGTAGCGGCCGAACGCCTCGCGCTTGGTCAGCTCGTCGAGCAGCTCGTCGGTGGTCACCCTCGACAGGAACGGGTGCATCGCCAGGCTCGGGGACACGGCGTTGACGCGGATCCCGTGCGGCGCCGCCTCGAGGGCGACGCAGCGGGTGAGCGCCATGACGCCGGCCTTCGCCGCCGCGTAGTGCGACTGCCCGGCCTGCGCCCGCCAGCCGATCACCGACGCGTTGTTGACGATGACACCACGCCGGCGCGGCACCATGCGCTTCAGTGCCGCCCGCGTACAACGCATCGTCCCGTTGAGCGTGACGTCGAGCACCGACGACCACTGCTCGTCGGTCATCTCGAGCAGCTCCGCGGTGCCGCCGAGGCCGGCGTTGTTCACGAGGACGTCGACGTCACCCGCTTCGTCGAACATGCGCTGGACTTCGCTCTCGTCGGTGACGTCGCACCGGATCGCCAGCGGTGTCTCGCCGGCGACGTCGGCGAGCTTCTCCGCCGCCTCGCCGAGCCGGCGCTCGTGGTGGTCGGACACGACGACGCGGGCGCCCTCCTCGGCGCACCGCTTGGCGGTGGCGAACCCGATGCCCGTACCGGCGGCGGCGGTGACCAACACCGTCTTCCCGGCGAGCAGTCCGTGCGCCGGCGTGTACTGGGGCGCGCCCGTGCTTCTTGTCACGGCGAGCCACACATGTTGTTGCTGGCGGTGACAAGAACGCTCATGGCTTCGGCTCCTTCGGCAAGCCCAGCACGCGCTCGCCGAGGATGTTGCGCTGGATCTGGTTCGACCCGCCGTAGATCGTGTCGGCGCGCGTGAACAGGAACAGCGTCTCGAGCCGCTCGTCGACGTTGCGCACGCCGAGTCCGGCGACGTCGACGGCCAGCTCGCCGAGGGCGCGGTGCCACGTCGCCCAGTGCAGCTTCGAGATCGACGCTTCCGGCCCCGGCGACGACGCCGACATCGTCCGCAGCGCGTTGTAGCGCAGGAGCTGCAGGCCGATCCACGCGTCGGCCAGCCGCTGCCGCACGACCGGGTCACGAGCGCGCCCGTTCGCACGCGCCAGGGCGACGACCCGGTCGAGCTCGCGGGCGAAACCGATCTGCTGCGCCAGCGTCGAGACGCCCCGCTCGAACCCGAGGAGTCCCATCGCCACACGCCACCCGTCGCCGGGGGCACCGACGACGTTGTCCGGCGACGTGCGGGCGTCGTCGAAGAACACCTCGTTGAACTCGGCACCACCGGTGATCTGGACGATCGGGCGGATCTCGATGCGGCCCGGCTGGTCCATCGGGACGAGGAAGAACGACAGGCCCCTGTGCTTGGGACCGTCGGCGTCGGCGCCGGTCCGCGCGACGACGAAGCACCACTGCGCCCACTGGGCGAGTGACGTCCACACCTTCTGCCCGGTCACCGACCACTCACCGCCGTCCAACGCGGCGCGCGTCTTGACGTTGGCGAGGTCCGACCCGGCGTCGGGCTCCGAGTAGCCCTGGCACCACAGCTCCTCGCCCCGCACGATCGGCGGGAGGAAGCGCGCTTTCTGCTCGTCCGACCCGAACTCGATCAGCGTCGGCCCGAGCAGGTTCTCGCCGAAGTGCCCGACACGCGCCGGGGCGTCGGCGCGCGTGTACTCCTCGGCCCAGATCACCTGCTGGACGAGCGACGCGCCGCGACCGCCGTACTCGACGGGCCAGCCGATGCACGTCCATCCGTTCTTGCCGAGGTGCTGCTCCCACGCGAGCCGGACGTCGAACCCCTCGTCCTCGCTGCCGGTCCCGCCGAGGCCGCGCGCGGCGGCGAAGTCACCGGTGAGGTTGCCGTCGAGCCAGTCCCGCGCCTCGCGCCGGAACGCCTCGTCCTCGGCCGAGAAGCGCAGGTCCACTACTGGTTCGGCTTCACACCCGAGTCGGCCGCCTTCTTCATCTCCTCGAGGCGGTCGATGAGCGACATCTTCTCCTGGCCGATCTCGTCGAAGCGCGACGCGATCTCCTCGGGCGACCAGCGGCCGTCCTTGTTCATCTCTCGCACCTCGACCGGTTGGCTCCACACTGCGAGCGTCCCGCCGTTCGCCGTGTACACCTGGCCGGTCACGTGCTTCGCCTTGTCGGACAGGAGGAACACGACCATCGGCGCGACGTCCTCGGGCTCACCCATGTCGAGTTCGGTCGGGACGTTCATCGACATGCGCGTGCGGGCGACCGGCGCGACGACGTTGCAGTTCACGTTGTAGCGGTACATGCCGGCGGCGACGCTGCGGGCGAGCGACACGATGCCGCCCTTGGCCGCCGAGTAGTTGGCCTGCGCGACCGAACCGATCGCCCAGGCGCCCGACGTGAACGCGACCATCGAGCCGGAGCCCTGCGCCTTCATGTGCGTCGCCGCGGCGCGCATCACGGTGAAGTGCCCCTTGAGGTGCGTCTCGACGACCGAGTCGAACTCCTCCTCGCTCATGTTGAAGAACATGCGCTCCTTGAGGATCCCGGCGACGCAGACGACGCCGTCGACCTTTCCGAAGTTGTCGACCGCGGCCTGCACCATGCGGGCGCCGCCCTCCATGGTCGTGACGGTGTCGGCGACGGCGACGGCGGTGCCGCCGGCGGCCTCGATCTCCTTGACGACGGCGTCCGCGACCTCGCTCGTCGGGTCCTCGCCGGCGATGCCGACGCCGTAGTCGGCGACGACGACGCTCGCGCCCTCGGCGGCGCACGCGATGGCGACGGCGCGGCCGATGCCGCTGCCCGCGCCGGTGACGACGATCGACTTGCCTGCGAGGAAATCCCCCACCACTGCCTCCACTTCGGATTTCTGACGGTCCGTCACGTTAGCGTCCGGCCGCGTGACGGCTCCCCTCGACCCCATCCGCACGTACCTCGGTGGCGACCCGGTCGAGGATCCCCGCCGGCTGCGCAAGCACCAGCTCGTTCGCGAGGTCAAGCGCGTCGTCGAACACGTCGCGCTCCTCGATCTCGCCGACAACGACGAGCCCGCACTCGATGCGCTCATCGAGCGGACGCGCGCGCTCGCCGACGAGCTCGAGAAGCGCCCGTCGCTGGCGCGCATCGGCGGGCTGTCCTCGGCGTCGGACGCGGACGCCGCGCTGCGCGAGCGCTCACCGTTCAGCGGCCGCTCGAACCCGCTCGCGCCGCCGCTGCACATGACGCTCGAGGGCGACGGCATCACCCGCGGCCACGCGACCTGGACGGCGGCGTACGAGGGCCCGACCCACTGCCTCCACGGCGGCTACGTCGCCGCCGCGTTCGACGACCTCATGGGCATCGCGCAGATGGCGTCGGGCATCGCCGGCCTGACCGGCACGCTGACGGTCAGGATGGTCCGGCCGACGCCGCTGTACCGACGGATCGACTACGCCGCCGGCTTCGACCGCGTCGAGGGGCGCAAGATCTGGTGCTGGGCCACCGCGCACGACGGCGACGAGCTGCTGGCCGAGGCGACGATCGTGTTCATCCAGCCGCGTGCCGGATCACTTCCTCGCTGATCAGCCGGCCGATCTCGAGCGCCGCCGTCGCCGCCGGTGACGGGGCGTTGAGCACGTCGACGACGCGGTCGGTGTGGCGGATCACGAAGTCGTCGACGAGCGAGCCGTCCGGCGCGACCGCCTGGGCGCGCACGCCCGGAGTCGCCGGCCGGAGGTCGCCGGCGTCGACCTCCGGCACCAGTCGCTGCAGTGACGCCGCGAACCGCTTCTTCGACAGCGACCGCGCCAACTCCGACGCACCCATCCGCCAGTGCTGCCGGGCGAGGGCCCGGAAGCCGCGGTAGCCGACGACGCGCGGGAGCTGCGTGAGCGGGAAGACGGCGTTCGGGCCGCAGTGGATCCCCCCGTCGACCCCACGCGTGAGGTGCACACCGAGGAACGGGAACGCGGGGTCGGGGACGGGATAGATCAGCGCGCGCACGAGGTGCGTCTTCTCGTCGGCGAGCGCGTGGTACTCGCCGCGGAACGGGATGATGCGCACGTCGGGTCGGGCGTGGAGCGAGGCGACGCGGTCGCTCCACAGGCCGGCGCAGTTGACGATGCGCCGCGCCGTCACGTCCCCGGATGTCGTCTCGACAGTGACACGGTCGCGCTGCTCGTGCACCGCCGTTACTCGCGTCGACAGCCGGACGTCGCCGACGAGGCGCGCCAGCGTCTGACACACCGCCGTGAAGTCGACGATCGCCGCCGACGGCACGTGGAGGGCGGCGACGCCGGCGGCGTGGGGCTCGACGTCGTGCAGCCCTTCGGGACCGAGGCGCTCGACGGCGACCCCGTTCGCATCGGCGCGGGCGGCGAGCGCGTCCAGCCTCGCCAGCTCGTCCTGGTCCGTCGCCACGATCACCTTGCCGCACACGTCGAGGAACACGCCGTGCTCGGCGCAGAACCGCTGCAGCTGCTCGCGGCCGGCACGCACCGTCGCCGCCTTCATCGACCCGGGCGGGTAGTACACGCCGGAGTGCAGGACGTTGGAGTTGTTGCCGCTCTGGTGGGCGGCGACCCGGTCCTCCTTCTCGAGGACGGCGACGTCGAGGCCGGCGCCGGCGAGCGCGCGGGCGGTCGCGAGCCCGACGATGCCGCCTCCCACGACCGCGACGTCGAGCATGGTCGAATGACGCTAGACAAGAACTTGTTCTAGTTTCTCGGCCGTGGAGTTCAACCTCGCCGATCTCTTCGAACACGCCGTCGACGCCTTCGGGGAGCGCGAGTACCTGGTCGCCAACGGCACGCGGCGCACCTACGCCGAGATGGAGGCTCGGGCGAACCAGCTCGCCCACCACCTCGCCGCTCACGGCGTCGGCCCGGGCGATCACGTCGGCATCTACGGCGAGAACTGCGTCGAGTGGGTCGAGTGCCTGTGGGCCGTGTTCAAGCTCCGGGCGGTCTGGATCAACATCAACTACCGCTACGTCGAGGACGAGCTCGCGTACCTGTTCGCCAACGCCGACCTGAAGGCGCTGGTCCACGAGGCCGCATTCACCGAACGGGTGAACGGCGTGCTCCCGCACCTGCCGAAGCTGCAGCACCGGCTCGTGTTCGGCCCCGGCGGCGACTACGAGACCGCGCTGGCCGCGCAGTCGACCGAGCGCGACTTCGGTCCCCGCTCGGGGGACGACATCTACATCCTGTACACGGGCGGCACGACGGGGATGCCGAAGGGTGTCGTGTGGCGCCAGGCGGACGTGTTCTTCGCGCTCGGCGGCGGCATCGACGCGCTGACCGGCGTCAAGGTGACGCGGCCCGAGCAGATGGTCGAGAAGGGCACCAACGGCTTCCCGCTCACGACGCTGCCGATCGCACCACTGATGCACGGCGCGACGCAGTGGAGCGTGATGGGCGGCTCGTTCGTCGGCAACAAGATCGTGCTGATGGCGAAGTTCGATCCCGACGAGGTGTGGCGCCTCGTACAGGACGAGCGGTGCACGTCGGTGTTCATCACCGGCGACGCGATGGGGCGCCCGCTCATCGAGGCGCTCGACCACGAGCCGGCCGCGTCCTACGACCTGTCGTCGTTGATCAACCTGTCGTCGACGGCGGCGCTCTTCTCGCCGACGGTGAAGGACGCGTTCCTCGATCGCTTCCCGAACCTCATCATGACGGACGCCATCGGCGCGTCGGAGTCGGGCGCGAACGGCATCACGTTCGTGAAGAAGGGCGCGACGGAGATGAAGGGCGGGCCGACGGTCACGCCCATCGCCGGGACGCTCGTCCTCGACGACGACATGCGGCCGCTGTCCCCGACCGAGTCGCCCGGTGTCGTCGGGCGCATCGCCCGCTCCGGCCACGTCCCGATCGGCTACTACAACGACCCCGAGAAGACAGCGCAGACCTTCCTCACCGTCGACGGCGTCCGCTACGTCATCCCCGGCGACTACGCGATGTACGAGCCCGACGGGTCGATCACGCTGCTGGGCCGCGGCTCGCAGTCGATCAACTCCGGCGGCGAGAAGATCTACCCCGAGGAGGTCGAGAGCGCGGTGCGATCGCACCCCGACGTCTACGACGCCGTCGTCGTCGGCGTCCCCGACGAGCGGTGGGGTCAACGGGTCGCCGCCGTCGTGCAGGCGCGAGACGGCACCGCGCCCACGCTCGACTCCATCCAGGAGCACTGCCGGGCGAAGATCGCCGGCTACAAGGTGCCGCGCGAGCTGCACCTCGTGTCGCTGATGCAACGTTCCCCGTCGGGCAAGCCCGACTACCCGTGGGCGAAGAAGGTCGCCACCGAAGGAGTGAGTTGAGAGATGCGCACCCGACTGTGTGATGACTTCGGCATCGACCTGCCGATCTTCGCCTTCTCGCACTGCCGCGACGTCGTCGCCGCCGTGTCGAAGGCGGGCGGCCTCGGCGTGCTCGGCGCCCTGGCGTTCTCGCCCGAGCAGCTCGAGATCGAGCTGAACTGGATCGACGAGCACGTCGACGGCAAGCCGTACGGCGTCGACGTCGTCATGCCGGCGAAGGTCGCCCAGGTCGAGGGCTCGGCGAACCCGATCGACCCGGCGGCGTTCGCGTCGATGATCCCCCAGACCCACCGCGACTGGCTCGACAAGGTGCTCGGGGAGTACGGCGTCCCGCCGCTGTCGGAGGAGGAGCGGTCCGGTGACGGCGCGCTGCTCGGGTGGGTCCACGAGAAGGGCCGGCTGCAGGTCGACATCGCCCTGTCGCATCCGATCTCGCTGCTGGTGAACGCGCTCGGGCCGCCGCCGAAGGACATCGTCGACCTCGCCCACGAGCACGACGTGAAGGTCGCGGCGCTGACGGGCAAGAAGCAGCACGCCGAGCGCCAGGTCCAGCAGGGCGTCGACATCATCGTGGCGCAGGGTTCCGAGGCCGGCGGTCACACGGGCGAGGTGGCGTCGATCGTCCTGTGGCCCGAGGTGGTCGAGGCGGTGTCGCCGACGCCGGTGCTCGCCGCCGGCGGCATCGGGTCGGGCGCGCAGATCGCGGCCGCGCTGGCGATGGGGTGCGAGGGCGTGTGGACGGGCTCGCTCTGGATGACGACCGCCGAGTCCGACGTGTCCCCCGCGGTGCTGTCGAAGCTGCTCGAGGCGGGGTCGTCGGACACTCGGCGCTCACGGTCGTGGACGGGCAAGCCGGCCCGGATGCTGAAGACCGACTGGACCGAGATCTGGGAGCGGGACGACTCGCCGGGCTACCTGCCGATGCCGCTGCAGTACATGCTGATCAACGAGGCGCAGCGCCGGATCGCCAAGTACCAGGTCAAGGCGCTGACGACGATGCCCGTCGGTCAGATCGTCGGCCGCATGAACGAGGTCCGCCCGGTCAAGGACGTCATGTTCCAGCTCGTCGAGGAGTTCATCGAGGCGTCGGAGCGGTTGCAGGGCCTGGTCGCCGCCAGCTCCTGATCTGCGATCTCTGATCGAGATTGGGTGATTGGCCGGGTTCTGTGCGGCCAATCACCCGATCTTCGCCATGGCCACGGCTTCGAGGATCGTGGCGATGACGTAGTCCGGGCGGTACGTGACGTCCTCCCACGAGAAGTGGAGGATCACCCAGCCGATCAGGGCGAGCTTCGTGGACCGCTCGAGGAACTTCTGCTTGCCCGCTTTGGTGCGGAGCTTGCCGAACCCGTCGACCTCGACGGCGACCCGGACGCCGTCGATCGTGAAGTCGAGGAAGAAGCGCTCGCCGTTCACTCGCACTTCTACCTGCCGGACGAGCTTCAGTCCCGCCCGGTCGCACAGCCGCTTGAACTCGCCCTCCAAGCGACGCTGCCTCGGCCGGCCGGGCACGCGGCCTTCGAGGATCCGCCGGATGGGACCCGACCCGGCGCGGCGACCAAGCGCCGCCTCCAGCTTGTCCGGCGTCGTGAGGCCATCGTCGAAAGCGCTCTCGAGCACGTCGTCGAGGACATCGATGCGCACCGACCGCGCCACACCGAGCAACGTCGTCTCGGGGTCGGTGACGGGCAGCCCGTCGATGGTGCGCGACCGCGTACCGGGATCGGACCGCCGCACAATGACGCCTTTGGGCGCCGCGTGCTTCGCGTTCGGGGGCAGCACGAGCTCGATCGGACCCTCGGGGCATCGGTCGAGCCGGTAGAGCGCCGCCGCGGCGCGTCCGCCGACGAGCGAGTCGGATGGCGCCCACAGCCATCCGGACCACAAGCGCTGTCGCCACGTGTCGCGCTGCGAGGGCAGGCGGTACACCGCCGGGAATCGCGTCGCACGCCACGCCTCGGCTGCGAGACGCGCGTCGATCATGTCGCGACTGCATCCGGCCTCGTACGCCTGCCGGCGGCTGAACGCCCCGTGCTGTACCGCCGCAAGCGCTTCTATCGATCGGTCGGCTCGTGCCATGGGCGCACAGCGTGCCGCGAGGGTGTGACAAGAACGCGCCGTACCACGCGTTCCGCCCGAGATTGGGTGATTGGCCGGCGATAGCACGGCCAATCACCCAATCTCGCAGCCGTTAGATCCGCTGCAGGATGGACGCCGTCCCGAGCGAGCCGCCGCAGCACATCGTGACGAGGGCGAGCTCCTTGTCGGTCCGCTCGAGCTCGTGCAGCGCCGTCACGATCAGGCGGGAGCCGGTCGACCCCACGGGGTGGCCGAGCGCGATGGCGCCGCCGTTGACGTTGACGCGGTCCAGGTCGGGCTTGTGCACCTGCGCCCACGACAGCACGACGGATGCGAACGCCTCGTTGACCTCGAACAGGTCGAAGTCCGACATCGCCATCCCCGACCGGTCGAGGACCTTGCGGGTCGCGTCCACGGGGCCGTCGAGCAGGTAGTACGGGTCGGTCCCGACGACGAGCTGGTGCAGCAGCCGCGCCCGCGGCCGCAGCCCGAGCTCCCGGGCCTTCTCCTCCGACATCCACAGCACCGCGGCGGCGCCGTCGGAGATCTGCGACGAGTTGCCGGCGGTGATCATCTCGCCCTCGATGACGGGCTTGAGCTTGGCGAGACCCTCCATCGTCGTCTCCCGCAGACCCTGGTCACGGTCGACCGTCATGGTCGAGCCGTCGGGCTGCGGGACGTCGGGCATCGGGACGACCTCGCGCTCGAACCGGCCCTCGGCCCACGCGACCGCCGCCTTCTGCTGCGACTGCAGACCCCACTCGTCGAGGTCCACACGTGAAAGACCGCGGTTGACGGCGATGCGCTGGGCGGCGCCGAACTGGCCGTTCGGCGGGTCGTCCCACGGGTAGTCGTCCGTCTTGTAGTGCCCGGGTCCGTTGATCACGTTCGACCCGAGCGGCACACGCGACATCGCCTCGACGCCGCACGCGATCACGACGTCGGCGCCGCCGGCGGCGATGAGCCCGGCCGCCATGTGGTTCGCCTGCTGCGCCGACCCGCACTGCGAGTCGACCGTCGTGCACGCAACCGAGTACGGCAACCCCGTCGACAGCCACGCGTTGCGGGTGACGTTCGAGCCCTGCTCCCCCGCCTGCGTCACGCACCCGCCGATGATCTCGTCCACCAGCGCCGGGTCGACGCCGGCACGCGACAGCACGGACGTCTGCGCGAACCGAAGGATCTCGACGGCCTTCAGGCCGGACAGCCAGCCGTTCCGCTTCCCGATCGGGGTGCGGACGGCCTCGACGATGACGGGGTTGCCCATGCGCGTCATCGTAGGGCCGAAACTAGAATCTGTTCTAATGCCGGGAGGGGGACGTGGGGGGCCGCTCGCCGGCGTCAGAGTCGTCGAGATGGTCGGGCTCGGGCCCGGGCCGTTCGCCGGAATGCTGCTCGCCGACCTCGGCGCCGACGTCGTCCGCGTCGACCGCCCCGACGCCGAACCGGCGCGGGGTGCGCTCGCCCGGGGCAAGCGCACCGTCGTCGCCGACCTCAAGGCGCGCGACGGCAGCGGCGTCGACACCGTGCTCCAGCTGACCGACCGCGCCGACGCGTTCATCGACGTCTTCCGCCCGGGCGTGGCCGAACGCCTCGGCATCGGCCCCGACGTCGCCCTCGCCCGCAACCCGCGCCTGATCTACGGGCGCCTCACCGGCTACGGCCAGCACGGCCCGTACGCCGACAGGGCCGGCCACGACCTCGACTACCTCGCCCTCGCCGGCGCACTCGAGCCGCTCGGCCCGCCCGAGAAGCCGACGGCGCCGATCAACGTCCTCGCCGACTTCGCGGGCGGCGGGATGCTCCTCGCGCTCGGCATCGCCGCCGCGCTCCGCACCGGGACGGGCCAGGTGATCGACGCGGCGATGGTCGACGGCGCCGCGCTGCTGCTCGCCCCGTTCTACGCCGGACGCCACACCGGTGGCTGGGGTCCACGCGGCACGAACATGCTCGACGGCGCCGCGCCCTTCTACGACACGTACGCGACCAGCGACGGCCGATGGCTCGCCGTCGGCGCCATCGAACCGCAGTTCTACGCCGCGCTCCTGAAGGGCCTCGGCATGGACGACGAGGACCCGGCTCGCCAGTGGGACAGGGACGAGTGGCCCGCCACCAAGCACCGGTTCGCGCAGCGCATCGCCACTCGCACCCGCGACGAGTGGGTGACCACGTTCGACGGGCTCGACGCCTGCGTCGCCCCCGTACTCGACCCGGTCGAGGCGACGGCACACCCGCACGCGAAGGCGCGCGACCAGTTCTTCACCGACGAGAACGGCCACCCCCAACCCGCGCCCGCCCCCCGCTTCAGCGCCACACCGACATCCACGCCGGCGCCCGCCGCCGACACCGACCTCGCCACCGTGCTCGCCGACTGGAGCGACTGAGACTGATGGCCTTCGCGCAACGGGACCCCGAAGAGACGAAGAAGGCGCTCACCGCGTGGTTCGAGAGCCACGGCCGCGCCGGCACCGAGATCACGGACATCGACATCCCGATCGCCAGCGGCTGGTCGAACGAGACGCTCCTGGTCGACACGACCGACGGACCGCTCGTCGTGCGCGTCGAGCCGACGAAGCTCACCGTGTTCCTCGAGTCCAACTTCGAGGCGCAGTACCGCATCATGAAGGCACTGGCCGAGCACACCGACGTGCCGATGCCGGCGCTGCACTCGTTCGAGGACGACACGTCGTGGCTCGGCGGTCGCTTCTGGGTGATGGACCGTGTCGACGGCATCGCGCCCCAGGACAGCCCGCCGTACGCGGTCGAGGGGTTCCTGCTGCACCAGTCACCCGACGAGCAGCGCCGGCTGTGGGACAACGGCGTCGACGCGATGGCCAAGGTGCACGGCGTCGACTGGCGCGCCCTCGGCCTCGACGTGCTCGACGACCGGGCGCGTGGTCGCACCGGGCTCGACCAGCAGCTCACGTACTACGACGAGTACCTCACGTGGGCGGAGGAGGGCCGCACGCACGATCTCGCCCGCCGCGCCCTCGACTGGCTGCGGGCCAACCAGCCACCCGACCTCGCGCCCGCCGACGTCGCCCTGTGCTGGGGCGACTCCCGGATCGGCAACGTGCTCTACGACGTCAGTGGTGGCAACCGCGTGGTCGCCGTCCTCGACTGGGAGATGGCCGCGCTCGGCGACCCGCAGCAGGACCTCGCCTGGTTCGTCATGCTCGACGACGTCCTCACCGAGGGCAGCGGCAACGCCCGCATCCCCGGTTTCCCATCCCGCAAGGAGACGATCGTCCGCTGGGAGACGGCGACGGGCCGGCGTGCCGACCGCTTCGACTACTACGAGGTGTTCGCCACGTTCCGCTTCACCGTCGTGATGACCCGCCTCGGCCACCTCTACTACAGCCTCGGCGTCGCACCGGACGACTTCGCGTACGACAACTTCGTCAGCCAGCACCTCAAGCGGCTGCTCCAATAGGGCGTGCTCGACGCCCGCGCCGTCGCGCTGTGGACGCCCGAGGCCGGACAGCGCTCGGTCCGCATCGTCGACGCACCGGCGGGTGACGCGGACGCGCTGCTCGACCTCCCGGTCGTCACGATCGCCGTCGGCGACGACGCGCCGGCCTGCGACCTCTTCGCCGCCGACGACGACGCCGCGCGCGAGTGGGAGTCGCTGCTGCGCCGCGCACCGCGCGCCGCCTGCGTCGCCGCCCTGCTCGTGCGGCGCGAGTCGTCGTCGCTCGTCGCCGAGTCCCTCGCGTACTCGCTGCTCCAGTCGGGCCCGGAGTTCGGCGCGTGGCTCGAGCGCCGCGGCCCAGCCCCGGGTGTTCCTGATCCCCACGACACCCGGCTGCGCGTCGACGTCGACCATCGTGGCGCCCGCATCACGCTGACCCGGGCGCGCCGGGCGAACGCGCTCGACGTGCGCATGCGCGACGCGCTGTGCGACGCGCTCGACGCGCTCGCGCACGACGACAGCCCGATCACCGTCGACGCCGAGGGCAACGCGTTCTGCACGGGCGGCGACCTCGACGAGTTCGGCACCGCGCCGGCGCCGGTCGACGCCCACCTCGTCCGCCTCGCCCGCTCACCGGCCCTGCGCTTCGAACACCTCGGCAGCCGGATGACCGTCCACCTCCACGGCAACGCGCTCGGGAGCGGCATCGAGCTGGCCGCCTTCGCGTCACGCGTCGTCGCGACGCCCGACACCCGCATCGGTCTCCCCGAGCTCGACCTCGGCCTGGTCCCGGGCGCGGGCGGGACGGTCTCGATCGTCCGTCGCGTCGGGCGCCGACGCTTCCTCGAGCTGTTGGTACGCGGTCAGACGATCGACGCGCCGACCGCGCTCGACTGGGGTCTCGTCGACGAGATCGCTCGCCACTCGCTCGGTGTGTAGACGAGGACGCGTGCCGGTGACGTGGTCGTGACGGTCGCGGGTGCGGGGCGGAGCGTGCCGACCTCGGCGAAGCCGATGTGGTCACCGGCGTGCAGCGTCCCGATCGGGTGCGTGTCGACACGGACCTCCACCTCTCCGCCCAGCAGCACGATCACTTGACGGACGAGCTCTCCCTGCCGACACAGCACACGGCCGGCCGGCACGTCGAGTTGCGTGCAGAGGTCGTCGACCTCGCGACGGCGGTGTGTGAGCATGTCCGTGACGGTGCACCGCCGCGGTTTCTGTGCACTTTCTGGGTGCGCGATCGGTGCGATTGCCGTACCGTCGACCCCGGTGGACGTGGCGGTCCTCGGGGGGCTCGAGGTGCGCCGCGGCGGTCTTGTCGTCGCGGTTCGCGGCTCGACGTCGCGCGCCGTGCTCGCGGTGCTCGCGCTGCGCGCCGGCGACGTCGTGCTCGACGACGAGCTCGTCGACGCGCTGTGGGACGGCGACCTCCCCGCCGACCCGACGGCGGCGATCCACGTCGCGGTGTCACGCCTGCGGGCCGCGCTCGGTGACGACCGCGCCGCGGTACGCCGTCATCGGCTGGGCTACTCACTCGACGTCGCTGCCACGGCCGTCGACGCCGGTCGCGCAGCGGCGGCGCTGCGCGACGGACGCGACGCCGTCCAACGGGGCGACATCGAGACGGCGATCGCGTTGCTCGGCGGCGCACTGCGCGAGTGGCGCGGGACGCCGCTCGTCGAGTTCGCCGACCTGCCGTTCGCCGGTCCCGCGTCGACGCGGTTGCACGTGCTGCGACTCGCGCTGGCCGAGGCGCGCAACGACGTGCTGCTCGAGGCCGGCCGGCCCGCAGAGGTCCTCGACGACACGCCGGACCTGCTGGCGACCGACCCGTGGCGTGAGGAGCTGGTCGCCCAGCTGATGCTGGCGCTCTACCGGACGGGGCGGCAGGTCGACGCGCTCGCCGCGTACGCCCAGCTCGCGTCCGCGCTCCACGGCGACTTCGGCGTGGCGCCGTCGCCGCGCGTCCTCGCGCTGCACGACCGCATCGTCGCCCACGACCCGTCGCTCGGTCGCCGTGAGACGCCGACGGACGCGGCGTCGCTTCCGCGCTGGTTCGAGTCCGCACTCCGGACGAACGCCACACACGACGGCGACAGCGTCGAGGACGTGGTGCGGGCGCGCCTGCTGCTCGCGCTGGGCGAGGCGAAGCACCACGCCGGCGAGCCGGGCTGGCAGGACGCGCTCCACGACGCCGGGGTCGTCGCGCAGCGCGCCGGAGATCTCGTCACCGTTGCCCGCGCCGCGCTCGCCGGCGCGCTCGGGTGGGGCGTCGAGGCCGGCACCGCCGACGCCCGGCGCCTGGCGCTGATCGACCACGCGCTCGCCGCCGACGGACAACTCGACGCCGCGCTGCGGGCACGTCTGCTCGCGGCCCGCGCGACCGAGCTCGCGTTCAGCGCGCCGCTCGCCGATCGTATGGCGGCGTCGGACGACGCGGTCCGGCTGGCGCGCGCGTCCGGTGAGCCGGCGACGTTGCTCGCCGTCCTCAACCAGCGCTACCAGGCGGTGTGGGCGCCGGAGACGCTCGACGACCGGACCAGGCTTCTCGACGAGGCGGGGGCGATCGCGTCGACACTGGGGCTGCGCGCCGTGCAGGCGACGATCCACGGCTGGCAGATGGCTGCGGCCATCGAGCGCGCCGACCTCGTCGCCGTCGACCAGCACCTCGCCTCCTTCGCCGAGCTGGGTGAGCAGCTCGCGCTGCCCGTGTTCCAGTGGGGCGCCGTGCTCCACGCGTCGTGGCGGGCCGTCGTCGACGGCGACCTCGACCGCGCGTCGCTGCTGTGCGAGGAGGCCGAGCGCGTCGGTATCCGCATCGGCCGTCCGGAGGCGCCCGTCGTCGCGACGATGCAGCGCGTTGCGCTCGCGTGGGCGTCAGGGACACTGGGCGCGATGGTCGACGTCGTCGCCGCAGTCGCTGCGACGCTGCCCGACTTGCGGGCACTCGACGCGTTTCACGCGCTCGCCCTGCACGACGCCGGCGATCCGATCGGCGCGGCCGCTCACCTCCGCGGCGCGCGGGACTCGCTCGAGCGACTGCCGCGCAACGCCATGTTCCTGGCGACGCTGGTGTGCTGGGCCGAGCTCGCCCACGCGCTCGGCGACGCCGACGCAGCGTCGCTCATCGCGACGTCACTCCGGCCCTACGAGCCGCAGTTCGTGTTCACAGGAGCGGCAGTGTTCGGGCCGGTCGCGCACGCGCTCGGTCTGCTCGACCTGACGACCGGCGACGTCGGTCGCGCCGCCGACGACTTCGCCGCCGCCACGCGCCTCGCCGACTCGATGCCGTCGCCCTTCTTCGCCGGTCGCGCTCGGGCGGCGGCCGTTACAGCCCGGTGAACGAACCGCCGTCGCAGACGATCGTCTGGCCCGTGACGTAGCCGCCGGCGTCGGAGGCAAGGAACACGGCGACGCCGCCGATGTCGCGCTCGGCGTCGCCGATGCGGCCGAGCGGAGTACGCGCTTCGATGCGGGCCTTCAGCTCGGGGTTGGCGGCGAACGCGCCGGCGAGCGCGGGCGACTCGGCGACCGGTCCGATGCAGTTCACGGTGATGCCGTCCGGTCCCCACTCGCGAGCGAGCGCCTTGGCGAGTCCCCGCTGCGCCGCTTTCGCCGCCGAGTAGAACGGCAGCCCGCCGCTGCCCTCGACGCCCGCCGGTGACGACAGCAGCACGAGCCGGCCGCGCCCCGACCGCCGCAGGTGCGTGTACGCGAGCTGGGCGCAGTGGAACGACCCCCAGACGGCCGTGCGCGAGTTCGGGTTCCAGTGGTCGTCACCGGCGTCGGCGACGAGATGCGGCCCGGTCGGCGAGTAGGCGTTGTGCACCATCACGTCCAGACCGCCGAACCGCTCGACGGTGGCGCGGATGCAGGCGGCGACGTCGTCGCGGACCGTGACGTCGGTGCGGATGCACACGGCCACGTCACCGCGGTCCACGATCTCCCGCGCGACGGGCTCGCCGGTCTCGGTGCGGCGGGCGGCGACGACGACGTTGGCGCCGGCGCGGGCGAGCGCCAGCGCGATGCCGCGTCCGACCCCCTGGCCCGCCCCCGTGACGATCGCCGTGCGCCCGTCGAGCGGGCGGCCGTGCCCTCCGGTCACGGCGCCATCCACACGCCGCCGTCGACGCACAGCGTCGCGCCGGTCAGGTGCGCCGAGGCGTCGGACACGAGGAAGCGCAGGACGCCCCCGACGTCCGCCGGCCCGGTGAGCGCGGGCGGGGCGAGCGCGCCGGCGCTGCCCGGTTCGCCGGGTGCCAGGCAGTTGACGGTGATGCCGTGCGCGCCCCACTGCCGCGCCGTCGACTTCGCCAGCACCCGCTGCGCCTCGACGACGGCGCACAGCGGCGCCAGACCGGCGGCGCCCGACATCGACGCCGTCGGCGTCACCACCACGACGCGGCCCCACCCGCGATCGCGCATGCCGGGAAAGACCGACTGCAGCGACGCCACCATCGCGTGCATCGACCCTTCCCACACGCGCTCCCACAGTGCGGGGTCCACGTCGACGAACGGCCGCGCCACGAGCAGCTCCTCGTCGATCGCGGCGAGGACGAGCACGTCGGCGTCGCCGTCGTACGTCGCGCCGTCGACGGCGACGACCTCGTCGATGCCGTCCGTGTCCCGCACCGCGTCGACGCAC
>DASSOZ010000197.1:0-5940 GCA_035700105.1 Acidimicrobiales bacterium | reverse complement strand
GCACGACCTGGTTCTGCGCGGCGAGCAGCTCGGCCGCCGTCGTGACGTTGCCGTCGTGGTCGATCAGCGCGACGTGGTCGGGGTTGTCGCGAGCGATGTTCCAGAACCCGAGATCCGGCATGCGCGGAAGTAGAACAGGTTCCAGTTCCGGGAGGCAAGGCGCCCGGCGTACGCTCGCCCCGTGGCACTGGGCGAGGGCGGCAAGGGCGAGCTGATCACCATCGCCGCCGTCGCGATCGTGGTGGTCGTCGCCCTGCAGATCGTCGCCTGGGTCGTCGGGACGGTCCTCGCCATCGTGAAGCTGCTCGCGTTGCTGGTGATCGTCGGCGTCGCCATCGCGCTGGCGCTGCGGAGCTCGACCGACGCCGATTCGTGACGGCGGCTCAGCCGAACAGGGCCTTGGCCGCCCGGTAGTCGACCTTGCCGACGGGTGTCCGGGGCATGGTCGCGACGACGCGCAGCTCGCGGGGTACCTTGTACCCGGCGACGCGCTCGCGGGCGTGGGCCTGGAGCGACTCGAGGGTGGGCGGCGACGCCGGTTCGCGCGGCTGCACGATCGCCGCCACCCGCTCGACGAACCGCTCGTCGGGGACGCCGACGACGATCACGTCGAACACGTCGGGGTGCGACTTCAGCGCGGCCTCGACCTCCTCGGGGAACACCTTCTCGCCGCCCGACTGGATCGACACGGACCCCCGCCCGAACAGCGTGATCGTCCCGTCGGCCTCGATCGTCGCCGCGTCGCCGGGCACGACCCAGCGCGTCCCGTCAGCCGCGACCACGAACGTCGCCGCCGTCTTCGCCGGGTCCTTGTGGTAGCGGAGCGGGATGTGACCGCGCCGGGCGAGCCGGCCGACGACGCCGCTGCCGGGCACGACCGGCGTCAACGAGTCGTCGAGCACCGTCATGAACTCGCCCATGCGGAAGCGGGGCGCGTCACCGTCGGCGACCGAGCCGCCGGCGCCGGTCTCCGACGCGCCGAACGAGTCGTGGATGTAGACGTTCGGCAGCTGCGCGCGCAGCTGCTGCTTCACCGCGGGTGAGAGGAACGCGCCGCCCGACCCGATCGAGAACACCGTCGACACGTCGTGCGTCTCGCGACCGTCGCCCAGCGCCTCGGCGAGCGGCCGCGCCATGGCGTCGCCGACGACCATCACGCCCGTCGCCCGCTCCCGCTCCGCCAGCCGCCACACCTCGTGGGCGTCGAGGTGGCGCGCCGTCCACAAGACCACCGTCCCGCCGGCGAAGAACGTGATGAAGCTCACCCACTGCCCGCCGCCGTGCATCATCGGTGCGAGCACGACCTGGATCAGCCGGCTGGCCTCGTCCGCGGCGACGCGCGACGCCAGCTCCTCGGCGGTGGTGATCGGGTTCATGCCGAACCCGCCGCCGCCGAGCGCGGCGAAGAAGATGTCCTCCTGGCGCCACTCGACGCCCTTGGGCATGCCGGTCGTCCCGCCCGTGTACAGCACGTAGAGGTCGTCGGCCGACCGCGCCCCGCCGAGGCCGTCGGGTGACGGCGACGCGTTCGAAAGCGCCTTCTCGTAGTCGGCCCCGATCGCCAACCGGCGGGCGCCGTCGTGACCGGCGGCGTCGAGGACCTGCGCGAACTCGGGCTCGTGCACGACGTACACCGCGTCGCTGTCGTCGAGGATGTGGCGCAGCTCGTCGGCGACATAGCGGTAGTTGACGTTCACCGGGACGACCCGCGCCTTGTAGGCGCCGAGCATCGCCTCGAGCCACTCGGCCCGGTTCCACGAGTAGACGGCGATCCACTCGCCGGGCCGCACGCCCGCCTCGTCGAGCAGGTGGTGGGCGAACCGGTTCGCCCGCTCGTCCAGCTCCCGGTACGTCAGCCGGACGTCACCGGCGACGAGCGCCAGCCGGTCGGGGACCGTGTCGACGACGATCTCGAAGAGGTCGGCGAGGTTGCACGTTCTTGTCACCGCTGACCACGGTAGATGTGGGCAGCCGTGACAAGAAGCTGGTGCGGTCAGGCCGGCGCGACCGCCTGCGCCGCCTTCTTCAGCTCGTCGGTGGCGTCGACGACGTGGTGCGCCAGGTCCCACAGCCGCGGGGTGAGCTCGCGGCAGCCGATGAACCCGAAGCCGATCGAGTCCATGTACGACAGGACGGTGACGTTCAGTCCGGCGCCGTCGAAGATCGGGCCGAGCGGGTGCAGCGCGACGAGCCGCGCCCCCGCGAAGTAGAGCGGGAAGGGCGGGCCCGGCACGTTGGAGATGACGAGGTTGTTGGCCGGCGGGTGGCGGTCGGCGAGCTTCATCCGCGTGTAGACACGGGCGCCGAGCGCGAAGGTGTTCGGCGCCGCCAGCTCGGCCCACTCCATCAGCAGCCGGGCGCCGAGCGCGTTGTGCTCCTCCTTGGCACCGCGCGTCGACTCGCCGATCAGCCGCAGGCGCTCGACCGGGTCCGGCTCGTGCACCGGGAGGCTCACGAACATCGCCGACACGCGATTGGCGCCGACCGACGCGTCGTCCTCCTCGGCCCGCACCGACACGGGGCACGTGGCGACGAGCGGCTTGTCCGGCAACTCGCCGCCCTCGTCGAGGTACTGGCGCAGCGCGCCCGTGCAGACGCCGAGGACGACGTCGTTGACCGTGCACCCGAACGCCGACTTGATCGACTTGATGTCGTCGAGCGGGATCGACAGGAACGAGATGTTGCGGTGGGGCGTGAGGGGGTGGTTGAACGACGTGCGGGGTCCGGTCAGGGGGAGCGCGCCCGACGACCGGTCGTCGTCGCGGCGCAAGCGCACCATCGACGTCGCCGCCCGCAGCGTCGACGGGACGATGCGTGCCGCCTGCAGCGGCCGCTTGATCATCGACCGCGCCGCGTACGCCAGGAGCTCCAGGTCCGACGGCTTGTGCTCGGGCTGCCAGTCCTCGGGCGGCGGCGGCACCTCGCCGGGCTCGGCCTCGAGGTCGAACAGGTACATCATCAGGTTCGCGCCGGAGACGCCGTCGACCGTCGAGTGGTGCATCTTGGCGACGACGGCGACGTGGCCGTCTCGCAGTCCCTCGACGATCCAGAGCTCCCAGAGCGGGCGATCCCGGTCGAGCGGGCGGCTGACGATGTCGCCGGCGAGCTCGGCCAGCTCCTCGGGACCGCCCGGCGCCGGGACGGCGATGCGCCGGACGTGGTAGTCGAGGTCGAAGTCCGGGTCCTCGAACCACACCGGGTGGTGGAGGTTGAGCGGCACCGTCGCCAGCCGCTGGCGGAACTGCGAGACGAGGTGCAGCCGGCCCCGGATGAACTCCTTGACCCGCTCGAACGAGTACCCACCCGGGGTGCTCGACGGGTCGAAGATCATCACCGCCGACACGTGCAGGTGGTTCGTGGGCGTCTCGAAGTAGAGGAACGTCGCGTCGAGCCCGCTGAGTCGTTGCATCCGGCTGCCCCCTCGTAGGCTGAACGCACTCGTTCCCCGCCAGCCTCCCTCAATCCTTCCGGGACCGCCATGCCGACCGCATTCCTCGTCGTCGCGATCATCGGTGCGCTGCTCACCATCAACGCCTACCGGCCGCTCGTGCGGTGGGGCCCGCTGTCGATCTTCGTCTTCTTCGCCGGGTGGCTCGTGTCGGAGCTGCCGTTCCACCGCATCGTCTGGCAGCTCGTCCTCGCCGGCTTCTTCGTGTGGCAGGGCGCGCTCGACGGGTGGCAGGGGTGGGCGGCGCTGGCGATCATCGTCGCCTCGTGGTTCGGCCACTGGTACCTGGTCGTCGAGGCGAACAAGGCGCGCGAGATCACCGAGGACGCGCTGCGCGAGGCGCTCGGCGAGGACTACCGCGATCGCATCGACCCCACGCTCGCCGACCGGTTGGACACCCCGATGCCGCGTCGCCGGCTGGTGCTCCCGTTCTCGCACAAGCACGACGACGTCGCCGTGACGCGCAACCTGTCGTACGGCAGGTACGGCCGGCGCAACCGGCTGGACGTGTACCGCCGCGTCGACGAGCCGACCGGGTGCCCGGTGCTCCTGCAGGTGCACGGCGGCGCGTGGGTGATCGGCAGCAAGGAGCAGCAGGGCTGGCCGCTCATGTCGCACCTCGCCGCCAGCGGGTGGGTGTGCGTGGCGATCAACTACCGCCTGGGACCGCGCTCGTCGTGGCCGGACATGATCGTCGACGTCAAGCAGGCGATCACGTGGGTGAAGGACCACGTCGCCGAGTACGGCGGCAACCCCGACTTCATCGTCATCACCGGCGGGTCGGCCGGTGGGCACCTGTGCTCGCTCGCTGCGCTCACGCCGAACGCACCCGAGTTCCAACCCGGCTTCGAGGACCGTGACACCACCGTGCAGGCGTGCGTGCCGTTCTACGGCGTGTACGACTTCACCAACCGTGACGGCGTCGGCCGCGGCGACATGCGCGGCTTCCTCGAGCGCATGGTGATGAAGTCGAAGCTGACGCAGGCCGAGGACGTGTGGGACGCGGCGTCGCCCATGAGTCGCGTCAGCGCCGACGCGCCGCCGATGTTCGTGATCCACGGCAAGAACGACACGCTCGTGCCAGTCGCGGAGGCGCGGCTGTTCGTCCGGCTCCTCCGCGAGGTCGCGAACGACCCCGTGGCGTACGCCGAGCTGCCCGGCGCGCAGCACGCGTTCGAGGTGTTCGCGTCGATCCGCACCGCCCACGTCGTGAACGCGGTCGAGCGGTTCGTGGCGTACGTCTACAGCGACTTCCTCCGGACGCAGCGTCTGACAAGCTCTGATCGATGACGTCGATCGTTCCGCCGGGCGCGCTGGCGTACGGCATGCAGCTGCCCGTGCAGGCACAGTCCGAGCTGTTCGTCGCCGACTGGGAACGCACGTCGGGCCCCGACGAGCTCGTCGCCATCGCCCAGAAGGCGGACGAGACCGGCTTCTTCTACGTCGCGGTGTGCGACCACGTGGCCATCCCCGACGCGCTGGCGCCGAAGATGGGGACGACGTGGTACGACACGATCGCCACGCTCGGCTTCCTCGCGTCGGCGACGACGCGGGTGCGGTTGCTCTCCCACGTGTGGGTCCCGGCCTACCGGCACTGGCGCCAGACGGTGAAGTCGTTCACGACGCTCGACCACCTGTCGAAGGGACGCGCGGTGCTGGGCGTCGGTGCCGGTCACGTCGAGGCGGAGTTCGGTGAGCTCGGTGTCGACTTCGCCGCGCGCGGCCGGCTGCTCGACGAGGCGATCGCCCGCGTTCGCGCCGGGCTCGACTCGGAGTTCGTGGACGGGTTCGGCGCCAAGCCCCGGCCGTCGCAGGCGCGCGTCCCGATCTGGGTCGGCGGTTCCTCGCCGGCGGCCGTGCGGCGGGCTGCCCGGCTCGGTGACGGGTGGTTGCCGCAGGGGACGCCGAAGGACCAGATGCCGGCGTCGATCGAGCTGCTCCGCTCGGCGCGCGAGTCGGCCGGGCGCGGTGACGACCCGATCGACATCGGCACGATCCACATGGACTTCATCTCGCTCGGGCCGTCCGGCACGCAGAAGGCGGACGAGGTGGCCGAGGCGCTGCTCGCGTTCCGTGACATGGGCGTCAACCACGTGCAGATCCGGTTCCGGGCGGCGTCCCTCGACGAGCTGCTCGACCAGATGGACCGCTTCGGGGCCGAGGTCGCGCCGTCGCTGTCCGCGGGGTGACGCTCGCCGACCCCGACTGGGTGGCGGCCGGGCTCGACGAGCTGACCGGGTTCCCCGACGGACCGCCGGCCGTGCCCGATGGTCGGTTGGGGGCCGGGCTGCGGCGGTTGGGCTCGCTCGTCGGCGCCGACGTGGACGGGTGCGCGCTCGCGGCCGAGCGGGCGCGTCTGTCGGGTTTCCGCCGCCGGGGCCGGGTGTCGTGCGGTGGCGGGGCGCGGCTGCTCGTCGCCCGAGACCGGCGCGACGTATGCGTCAACCTCCCTCGGCGTGACGATGTCGACCTGGTCGAGGCGTGGCTCGGTG
>DASSOZ010000196.1:0-7649 GCA_035700105.1 Acidimicrobiales bacterium | reverse complement strand
GGTACAGATCTACGCCGAGTTCGGGAGGGGGGTTCGTCAGAGGGGCGTGTTCGAGTGGACGCGCGGGATCAGGCGCTCGCGCTTCGTGCTGAGCATGTCGAGGGCGCGTGACAGCACGGCGCGTGTGTCGGCGGGATCGATCACGGCGTCGACGAAGCCCCGCTCCGCCGCGGTGTACGGCGTGAGGTGCTCGCGCTCGTAGTCGGCCTCGAGCGCGGCGCGCTGCGCGTCGTCGATGGTGCGGTGGAGGATCTGCACCGCACCCTTCGCCCCCATCACCGCGACCTCGGCCGACGGCCACGCCAGGCACACGTCGTTGCCCATCGACTTGCAGTCCATGACGATGTACGCACCGCCGTACGCCTTGCGCAGCAGCAGGCAGATGCGGGGCACGGTCGCGGACGCGTAGGCGTGGACGAGCTGCGCCCCGTGGCGGATCATCCCCCGCCACTCGAGGTCCTTGCCGGGGAAGAAGCCGGGCGTGTCGACGAGCGTCACGATCGGCAGGTTGAACGCGTCGCACATCTGGACGAACCGCGCGCCCTTCTGGCTCGCCGGGATGTCGAGGGTGCCCGCCAGCGACTGTGGCTGGTTGGCGACGACGCCGACGGGCCGGCCGCCGATCGTCGTCAACCCGGTGACGAGGTGCGGCGCCCAGCGCGCCCGGAGCTCGACGAACTCGCCGTCGTCGGCCACCGCGGTCACGACCTCGCGCACGTCGTACCCCGCGGTCGACGACGGCGGGACGAGGTCGCGCAGCTCCGGCGTCGGTCGCCGCGGGTCGTCGCCCGTCGCGAGCAGCGGTGGCTCGGCGTCGGCGTGCGGCGGGAGGTGCGCGAGCACGGCGTGGACCGCGTCGAGGGCGGCGTCCGTCGTGGGTGCGACCAGCGCGGCGACGCCGGTCCGCGCGGCGTGCACGCCCGCGCCGCCGAGGCCGGCGAGATCGACGTCCACGCCGGTCATGTCACGCACCATCGCCGGTCCGCTGACGAACGAGTACGCGTCGGCCGTGAACGCCACGACGTCGGCGAGGCCGAGGAGCAGCGCCGGCCCGGACACCGCCGGGCCGTCGACGACGAGTGCGACCGGCACGATGCCGCTGCACCTGACGAGCGCCCGCGCCGCGACGCCCCAGCCGTGCAGCGCGCCGATGCCGTCGTTGATGTCCGACCCGCTCGACGCGATGACGCCGACGAGCGGCGTGCGCGTGGTGAGCGCCAGTTCGGCGGCGGCGGCGATCGTCTCACCGTCCGACTGACGCAGCGCGCCGCGCCGGCGCGAGCCGTCGACGGTGAACGAGACGTGGTCCCCCGTCCACCGGGCGCGGACGGCACCCGGCACTCTCGCCCGCACGTGCATCGGGGGTCCGACCGGGGGGCCGCCCGCCGCGTTTCGTTACCGGCGGGTATCCCTGGAGGAGTGCGGTCGGGGGGATTTGAACCCCCACGCCCTTGCGGGCACTAGCACCTCAAGCTAGCGCGTCTACCTGATTCCGCCACGACCGCGTGCGGCCGGTCACTGTAGCGGATCAACCCCGGAACCACTCCCACGCGTTCCACGCCGCGGAGAGCCCGTACGCGCTCGCGCGCACCCCGTCGACCGCCCCGTCGCGCCATGCCACGACCGGCACCGGGCGCCACAGTGCGACGGGGACGACGTCGCCCGTCGTCGCCGTCGCGGCGTCGCCGTAGACCCACGTGAGCGCGGCGTCGTAGTCGCCCGACGCGACCCAGCGGTCGACGCGGTCGGCCTCGGCGTTTCGCAGCTCGACGGTGCCGCCGGCCGCGCGCGCCCGCTTCTGCAGCGAGCGCTCGACGAGCGCGGTCATCGGGTCCTCGACGGTGCCCGTGAGCGTCACGTCGTGGCCCTTGATCGCACCGGCGTCGCCACCGGCGAGCGACGGCAGCCCGTCCGGTGCCACCGCCTCGTCGCGCAGGAGCACGTCACGGAAGCGGGCCGCGGCGAACGACCCGACGAGCCCGCGCCGCTCGCCGCCGTCGAGCCGCTTCGTGTTCACCAACAGCCCGAACCACCACCCGCCCGCACCGACGGGGGCGACCGGACCCACCTCGACGCGCACGCCCGGCATCGCCCGGAACTGCGGCGTCCGGTTGGTCGCGGCGAGCGGGGCGACGACGTCGACCTCTCCCCGCGCGAGCAGGAGCCGCGCCGTCGTCTCGTCGGCGACGGTCACGAGGCGGACCTCGTCGAGCCAGGGCGCCGGCGCGCCCCACCACCGGTCGTTGCGACCCAGCACCGTCTCGAGTCCCGGTGTGCGCGACGCGACGACGAACGGCCCGCCCCACACGCCCGGCCGCGGCGCGGCGACGCTGTCGACGCCCGACCACAGCCGCCGCCAGTTCGGCATCGGCTGGGTGAACCGCACGGTCACGCGCCGCCCGTCGGCGCTGCCGTCGACCGACGCCACGAACCGGTGGTCGGCGGTCCGGGCCAGGTCCGCGGCGACGAGCGCGGTGCCGTCCGACCACGTCGCGCCGGCGCGCAAGCGAAACGTCGCCGAGCGGTCGCCGGGGGCGGTGCGATCCGACCCGGGCTCGACGAGCGACGGCGTCCACGTCCCGTCCGGCGCGGCGACGAACAGCTGCGGCAGCACGAGCGACCGCACCGCCGCGCCCGCCGACGTCGGCGCACCCGGGTCGGCGTCACCGCGCACCGCGACGCGCACCGAGCCGCCCCGCGGGTGCACGACCGTCGTCGACGTGGCCGGCGTCGACCTCCGCACGACGGTCGTCGGCGTGACCGCGCCCCGGTCGCCGCCCCCGTGTGAACACGACGCCGCGACGAGCGCGGCGACCAGCGCGAGTGCTGTTGCTACGACCCGGCGAGCCACACCGACGACCCGTCGAACGAGCCGAGCGGGTTGAACGCCAGGCCGCGCACGCGTCGCGACGCCACGGCCAGCGTCTCGAACTGCGCGATGGGGACGATCGGCACGAGGTCCATGATGCGGCGCTCGGCGTCGCGGTACTTCTCGAGCCGCGCCGCCGGGTCGGGCTCGGCACGTGCGGCGCGGAGCACGTCGTCGACCGCGGGCACGGCGAAGCCGGTCACGTTCGTGTCGCTGCCACTGCGGAACAGCGGCGTGAGGAACGCGTCGGCGGCGGGGTAGAGGCCGACCCACCCGAGCCGGAACAGCTCCTGCTCGCCCTTGCCCACGACCTGGGCGTAGTCGGCGACCGGATGGGGCCGCAGCGTCGCGGTGATGCCGACCGCCGACAGGTTCGCCTGGATCGCCTTCGCGACCGCCTCCTGCGTCGAGTCGGCGTCGTAGTCGATGGCGATCGCCGGCGGCGACGCGCCCGACCCCGGCGGGAACGCCTCGGCCAGCAGCGCCTTCGCCCGGGCGACGTCGTGTGTGCAGCGGACGTTGCACGGCTTCTCCTGGAACGCCGGCAGGCCGCGCGGCACCGGCCCGTCGATCGGCTCGACCGCGCCGCCGTAGACGACGTCGCCGATCGCGGTGCGGTCGACGGCGTGCACGATCGCCTCGCGGAACCGGCCGTCGGCGAACTTCGGGCTCTTGAGGTTGAACCCGTAGAACACCTCGGCCACGTACGGCACGAAGTTCGCCCGCCCCGCCTTCTCGGCCGCTTCGTCACTCGCCGATGGCGGCACGAGGCTGACGTCGAGCTTGCCCGCCTTGAACGCGTCGAACGACGCCGCCACGTCGCCGAGATGGAGGTCGACGCCGTCGACGTGCGGTCCGCCCGCGCTGGCCGTCTTCACGAGGTGCAGCACGTCGCCGTCGCGCCGGTCGAAGCGGAACGGACCGGAGCCGACCGGCGCGTCCGCCGTCCACCCCGGCGCGACGACGCCGTACCCCGCGTTGCTCAGCAGCGCGGGGAGATCGGCGAACGGCTCGGTGAGCTCGAGGTGGACGAGGTCGGGCGCCGGCGCGCTGATCGAGCGCACCACGCCGAGCCCGCTCTTGAGCAGGTCGCTGCCGGTGGAGCGGACCCGTTCGAGCGACGCGACGATCGCCGCCGGCGTGACCGGCTGCCCGTTCGAGAACGTCGCGCCGGTGCGGACGTGGAAGTCCCACTTCGTCTGGTCGGGCGCCGCCTGCCAGCGGTCGGCGAGCGCGGGCACGACCTCCCCCTTGCCGTCGACGGCGGTGAGCCCGTCGTACAGCAGGTCGGCGGCGATCGCGTCGGACGCCGACCGCGCCGTCGCCGGATCGAGTGACCGCGGGGTCTCGATCCCGACGCGCAGGACACCGCCGTCGCGCGGCGCCGCGGTCGTCGTCGTCCCGGCCCGCTCGCCCACCGACGGCCGGTCACTGCCGCCGCCGGAGCAGCCGGCGGCGACGAGCGCGACCAACACCAGGATTCTTGTCACTGCCAGCCACAACTGTCGTGGGTGGGCGTGACAAGAAGCGGCGGGTTGGCGCCTCACACGACCGCGGTGTCGGCTTCGGCGAAGTGGCAGGCGACGGGGTGGCCCTGCCCCCGGTCGACGAGCGCCGGCTCCTCCTGCGCGCAGATGTCCTGCGCCTTCCAGCAGCGCGTGCGGAACCGGCAGCCCGACGGCGGCGCCACCGGCGACGGCACGTCACCCTGCAGCACGATCCGCTGCCGCTCCCGCTCGCGCGCCGGGTCCGGAACGGGGACCGCCGACAGCAGCGCCTGCGTGTACGGGTGCGACGGCCGGTCGTACACGTCGTCGCGCGTGCCGATCTCGATGATCTTGCCGAGGTACATCACCGCGACGCGATCGCAGATGTGGCGCACGACGGACAGGTCGTGGGCCACGAAGATGTACGCCAGGTCGAGCTCGTCCTGCAGGTCCTCGAGCAGGTTGACGACGCCGGCCTGGATCGACACGTCGAGCGCCGACACCGGCTCGTCGAGCACGAGCAGGTCGGGGTCGAGGGCGAGCGCGCGGGCGACGCCGATGCGCTGGCGCTGCCCGCCGGAGAACTCGTGCGGGTATCGGTTGACGTGCTCGGGGTTGAGGCCGACGACCCGCATCAGCTCCTTCACCCGCGCCAGACCCTGCTTGCCGTACAGGCCGTGCACGTGCATCGGGTCGGCGATGATCGCCTGCACCGTCATGCGCGGGTTGAGCGACGCGTACGGGTCCTGGAAGACCATCTGCATCCGCCGCCGCAGCTTGCGCAGGTCACCGCCCGTGGCGCCGAGGACGTCCTCGCCGTTGAACCGCACGGACCCCGACGTCGCCGGCGTCAGGCGCATGATCGTGCGTGCCGTCGTGGACTTCCCGCAGCCCGACTCCCCCACCAGCCCGAGCGTCTCGCGGCGCTTGACCGTGAAGCTCACGCCGCACACGGCGTGGACCTGGGCGACCTCGCGCCGGAGGAACCCGGCCCGCACCGGGAAGTGCTTCACCAGGTCGACGACCTCGAGGATGACGTCCTGCTGCCGCTCGCCCTCGAGGACGTGGACGTTCTGCGGCGTGACGCCCCCGCTGCCCGTCTCGCTCACTTCGCCATCTCCGCCTGCAGCTGTTCGGGCGACAGGTCGCCGAGCTCGTCGGCGAAGTGGCACGCCGACACGTGACCGGGATCGCCGATCGCCGGCCGCAACGCCGGGCGCTCCGTCGCGCACGGCTCGGGCAGCCGGGCGTGGAAGCAGCGGGGGTGGAACGGGCACCCGCTCGGCACCGCGATCAACGACGGCGGGTTCCCGCGGATGCGGAACAGCCGGTCGTCGCCACCACCCCGGTCGATGCGGGGCAGCGACGCCAGCAAGCCCATCGTGTACGGGTGGCGGGGTCGGTAGAAGATGTCGTCGACGGTGCCGAGCTCGGCCTGGCGCCCGGCGTACATCACCATCACGCGGTCGGCCATGCCCGCGACCACGCCGAGGTCGTGGGTGATGAGCATGATCGCCGAGTCCGTGCGCTCCTGCACCCGCTCGAGGACGTCGAGCACCTGGGCCTGGATGGTGACGTCGAGCGCCGTCGTCGGCTCGTCGGCGATGAGGATGTCGGGGTCGTTGGCGATCGCCATGGCGATCATCGCCCGCTGGCGCATGCCGCCCGAGTACTCGTGCGGGTACTGATCGGCGCGATCGCGCGGATTCGGGATGCCGACGGTCTCGAGCAGCCCGACGACGCGGTCGCGCACGGCGTCCTTGTCGAGCTTGGGGTGGTGGACCTGGATCGCCTCGGACACCTGCGCGCCGACGGTGTACACGGGGTTCAGCGCCGCCAGCGCGTCCTGGAACACCATGGCGATGCGGTTGCCGCGCAGGGGCTGCAGGTGCTTCTCGGACAGCCCGAGGATCGGCTCGCCGTCGAGCAGGATCTCACCGGTGATGCGCGCCGTCTTCGGCAGCAGTCCGAGGATCGCCATCGACGTCACCGACTTGCCCGACCCGGACTCGCCGACGATGCCGAGCACCTCGTTGCGACCGACCTCGAACGACAGACCGTCGACCGCCTTCACGATGCCGTCGTCGGTCGGGAACTCGACGTGCAGGTCGCGCACCGCGAGCAGCGGCGCAGCGACACCGCCGGCGCGCGACCGCTCCACGGTTCCCGGGACGTCGACGGTCTCCAACTCGACGGGCTCGCTCACTTCTTCGCCTGCGGGTCGAACGCGTCGCGAAGCCCGTCACCGATGTAGTTGACGGCCAGGACCGTGATCAGCAGCGCGAGACCCGGGAAGTAGATGAGGTGCGCCTTGTCGGTGCCGACCGCGCCGCGCGCGTCGGACAGCATCCGCCCCCACGACGTCGTCGGCGGCTGCACACCGAAGCCGAGGAACGACAGCGTCGACTCGACGACGACGGCCGACGCGATGCCGAGCGTGGCGTTCACGAGGATCGGCCCGATCGTGTTCGGCAGGATGTGGCGCACGATGATCCGGGCGTGGGACGCGCCCGACGACCGGGCGGCGTCGACGAACTCCTTCTCCTTGATCGACAGCACCTGCCCGCGCACGATGCGGGCGATGTACATCCACCCGAGGCCGGCGAGCACGAGGACGATCGTGTAGTCCTTGCTGCCGAACTTCTTGATGGCGATGGCGAGGATGGCGATCGCCGGCACGACGAGGAACAGGTCGGTGAGGCGCATCAGCAGCTGGTCGGCCCAGCGCCCGAAGTAGCCGGCGATGGCGCCGAACAGCGTCCCCGTCAACGTGGCGATGAGGGCGACGGCGAGGCCGATCTTGAGCGAGATCTGCCCGGCGTAGAGGATCTCGGTGAGCTGGTCGCGGCCGAGCTCGTCGGTGCCGAACCAGTGCTTGGCCTGCGGGCCGACCGGGCCGACGAGCAGGTCCTGGTGGTTCTTCGGGAACGGCGCGATCCACTTCGCCCCGAAGCAGACGACGAACATCGCCACGAGGACGAAGCACGAGATGACCGCCATCTTGTGATGCAGGAACCGCCGCCAGAACAGCTCCCACTGCGTGCGCGCCGCCGGCTCGGGCGCGCCGAGCAGCTCGAGCTCCATCCCCGCCGCCTCGGAGATGCCGTGCGTGGGTGCGATGCCCTCGTCCTGCCTGGTCACGAGTACCGGATCCGCGGGTCGAGCACGCCGTAGAGGATGTCGGCGAGCAGGTTGAACAGGATCACGAACGTCGCCACGATCACCGTCCAGACGACGAGCACCTCGGCGTCACCGGTGATGAGCGACGTGATGAACAGCCGGCCCATGCCCGG
>DASSOZ010000195.1:0-35230 GCA_035700105.1 Acidimicrobiales bacterium | reverse complement strand
GGCACCCGTGCGAGGACGGCGTCGGGTCCCGCCTCGGTGGGCACGCCGGCGAACGGCGCGGTCCGGATCTTGCCGCCGAGACGCTCGGACGCCTCGTACACGGTGACGTCGTGGCCGCGACCACAGAGGTCCCACGCGGCGGCGAGACCGGTGATGCCGCCGCCGACGACAGCGATCGCGCTCATGGGGTGGACGTCGCCGCGTGCCGCACGACCGTGGCGAGCGTGCGGCACAGCGCGGGGTCGTCGTTCAGCGAGCGGGTGCGGGCGAACGCGATGCCCGCCTCGGCGGCGACGCGCGCGGCGTCGACGTCGAGGTCGTACAGCACCTCGAGGTGGTCGGACACGAACCCGCACGGGCACACGAGCACGCCCGGCACGCCGTCGCCCGCCTTGGTGCGGATGACGTCGAGGATGTCGGGCCCGAGCCACGGCTCGGGCGTGCGCCCCGCGGACTGCCACCCGGTGGACCATCGCTGCACCCCGGCGCGCTCGGCGACGACGAGCGCGGTCTGCGTGATCTCGTCGGCGTAGGGGTCGCCCATGTCGGTGACCCGCGCCGGCAGCGAGTGCGCGGTGAAGACCACCTCTGTGTTCTCGGGCATCGACACCAGCGCCTCACGCACACGCGCTGCGAGCGCGTCGACGTAGCCGTCGGCGAGGTGCCACGACGTCACGGGCACGAGCGACGGCAGCACCTTCGCGGCCCGCCCGAGGTACTCGCCGACGCTCAGCGCGCTGTAGTGCGGCGCGAGGACGAGCCCGACGACGTGCTCGCGATCGGCGAGCGTCGCGGCGGCGTCCTCGATGAACGGTGCGGTGTGCTTGTAGCCGAGCGCGACCTGCCACCCGCCACCGAGCTCGGCGGCGATGCACGCCACCTGCGCCTCGGTGCGCGCCCGTAGCGGGGAGACGCCGCCGATCGCGTCGTAGCGCCGCAGCAGGTCGGCGAGCTGCTCGTCCGTGGGCGGCCGGCCTCGACGGATGTCGGTGTAGTACGGGGCGACGTCGTCACGTGACGCCGGCGTGCCGTACGCCATGACGAGCAGCCCGTCGGTCACGGTGACGACGTCGACGCGTGCACGAGGTCGACGACGCGGGTCAGCGTGTCGGGCGGGGTCTCCGGCAGCACGCCGTGCCCGAGGTTGAACACGTGGCCGGCCGGCCCGCCCGCCCGCGACAGGACGTCGTGGACTCGTGCCTCGACGACGTCCCACGGTGCCAGGCACACCGTCGGTTCGAGGTTGCCCTGCAGCGCCTTGCCCGGCACGCGCGCCCGGGCGACGTCGAGCGGGACGCGCCAGTCGACACCGACGACGTCGGCGCCGGCGTCGCCCATCAGCGCCAGCAGCTCACCCGTGCCGACGCCGAAGTGGATGCGAGGCACGCCGAGATCCGCCAAGCCCTCGAGGATCGTGCGCGACGCCGGAAGGACGTAGCGCTCGTAGTCGGCCGGCGCGACCTGCCCGGCCCACGAGTCGAACAGCTGGATGGCCCGGGCGCCGGCGTCGACCTGTGCCCGCAGCGACGCCAGCGTGATGGCCGCCAGGCGGTCGAGCAGCTGCGCCCACAGGTCGGGCTCGGTGAACATCAGCGTCTTCGTCTTCGCGTACGTCTTCGACGGGCCGCCCTCGACGAAGTACGACGCCAGCGTGAACGGCGCGCCGCCGAACCCGATGAGCGGCACGTCCTCGGGGAGCTCCCGCGCGAGCAGCCGCACGGCGTCGATGACGTGCGGGATGTCCGCTTCGGGCTCGAGCGGACGCAGCCGCGCCAGGTCGTCCGCCGAGCGGAACGGATCGGCGAACACCGGGCCGACGCCCTCCTTCAGCTCGACGCCGACGCCGATCGCCTCGAGCGGCGTGACGATGTCGGAGAACAGGATGGCGGCGTCGACGCCGTAGCGCCGCACCGGCTGCAGCGTGACCTCGACGGTCAGCTCGGGTGTGCGGATGACGTCGAACATCGACGCCTTGGCGCGCACCTCGCGGTATTCGGGCAGTGCCCGCCCGGCCTGGCGCATGAACCAGACGGGCGTGTGCGGCACCGGCTCGCCGCGGCACGCGAGCAGGAAGGCACTCTTCGGCACGGTCGCCGACCGTATCCTCTGCCCATGGCGAAGTCCGACCCGACGCTCGACAAGCTGGCGCAGGTCGAGCTGTTCCACGGCATGTCGTCCCACGAGCTCGAGGCGATCCACGAGCACGCCAAGGAGATGACGTTCCGCGCCGGCGACGTGATCGGTGCCGAGGGCGAGCGCGGCGGTCGCTTCCACCTCATCCTGGACGGTGAGGTCGACGTCGACGTGCACGGCGAGGCGCGGCCCCCGCTCGGGCCGGGTGCGTCGTTCGGCGAGATGTCGCTCGTGGACGACGCGCCGCGGTCGGCGACGCTGAGGGCGAAGACCGACGTCCGCACGCTGTCGATCTCGGGGTTCAACTTCCGCCCGATGCTCGTCGAGCACCCACAGATCGCGCTCAAGCTCCTCCAGCAGCTGTCGGCGCGGCTCCGTCGGGTCGAGGCGGCGTCGGCCCAGCACTGAGCTTTGTGTCAGTTCGGCGGAACGAGCACCGCCGAATTGACACAACGCCCGCAACGGGCGGGGGTTCAGAACGCCGGGATCAGCGAGAACCAGGTGCCGACGGGGTCGTCGGTGCCGAAGACCTCGAGGCCGTCGGCGGCGCGGTGCCACACGAACAGCAGCAGGTCGGCGGCGCTCCCGCGGATGGCGACGTCGCCCTTCTCGTGGGCCCGCATGGAGCGCAGGCCGCCGCCGTCGAGCGTGAGGAACCACTCGCCCGGGCCGTCGGTGCGGTGGAGGTGGAACGTGTGCGTGGCGCCGTCCGCCGCCGGCGCGGTACGGGGCGGCAGCAGCGACATCACGAGCTCGTCGACGGCGTCGGCCGCGTGCTCCGGATCGAGCGGGTCGAGCGCGTCCGGTCCGACGGCGTGCTGCGCGTCCCAGCGGTGCACGAGCGTCTCGTTCGCCTGACGGCGGATCCAGAAACGCACGGTCGGGTCGTCGCCGAACGTCCACACCGTCTGCTCGCGGTCGGCCGACGACAGCACGTCGAGCATCGTGGCCGCCGCGTCCTCGTACCAGTCGGCGAGGTCGGGGCGGTCGGCGGGCACGCCGTACTTCTCCTTCGCACCGGTCGGTCGCTCCGTCGCGCGCGTCGCCACCGCCTCGGCGGCCCAGCGGTGCACGATCCCGAGGTGGACGCCGAGGTCGGCGACCGTCCACCCCGGGCAGGCGGCGACCGGACGATCGCGCCCCACCCGCACGGCACCGGCGATACGGGTGACGTCGGCGCGCAACAGCGCGAGGTGCTGGTCCGAGTCGAGGGTCTGCATCGTGGCGTGGTCTACACGGCGCGCAGGCGGGCGAGCACCGGGGATACGACACCCATCTCGGCCAGCGGGCGCTCGTCACCGTCGAGGAGCAGCCGCGTCCACGCCGCGTCGAATGCGCCGCCGATCGACGTGAAGCCGTCGAGCGCGCGAGCGAGCAGCTCGCGGCCGCGCCCGGCGTCGCCGGTGGCGACGAGCGTCGCGCCCTCGAGGCGGTCGGCGACGAACGGGAGCGCCAGGTGGCCGCTGTACGCGCCGTGCCCGCGCGCCTCGCTGACGAGGATCGGCGCCGTCGTCCACCGCCGTCCGGCGAGCGCGATCTCGCAGCGCGCCTCGAGCACGTCCGCGCGGCCCTCGCCGCCGAGCAGGTCGCGCCCGGCGTCGAGGTGTGCGTCGGCTGCGCCGTACGCGCCCGAGAACAGCTCGGCGCGCGCCACCCAGGGCGTGAGTATCGAGCGCGGCGCGCTGATGGCGTCGGTCACGCCCGTCCGCAGCATCGCGTCGCGTCGCGCCGACTCACCGCCGCGGAGTGCGTGCACGGTGGCGGCGACGCCGTAGAGCGGCGCGCAGAACGGCGCCGGCTCGTCCGACGCCCCGAGCAGCTCGTCGCCGCTCGCGACCGTCGCGAGCACACCGTCGAGGTCACCGAGGCGGAACTGCGCCTTCGCCATCCACACGAGGTTGTGCATCGCCATCGGCGGTGCGTCGTCGCGCACGCGCCGGTACCCCTCGGTGGCGAACGCGACGGCGTCGGTGTAGCGACCCGCGGTGTAGCGCTGCCACGCCGCCATCGCGAACGTGTCGCCGATCTCCGGCGCCGTACGCAGGTCCGGGACGAGCGCGAGGCGGCGGTCGATGATCGCCTTGGCCGCGGGGTCCCCCAGGCGGCCGTGGTACTGGAAGTAGCCGAAGGCGCCGTCGAGCGCGGCGGACGCGAGGTCGGGCCGGCCCAGCCGCAGCGCCATCGCCGCCGCCTCCTCACCCGCCTCGCGCGCCTGCTCGAGCTCGATCTCACTCGTGAGCCCCTTCTCGAACGACGTGGGCCACATGGCGACGGCGACGAGCAGCGCGACCCGCTCCGGGCTGTCGCCCGCGGGGAGGTGGGCGAGACCGGCGTCGAGGTAGCGGCGGACGTCGGCGGGGTCGGGGAGCGTGCGCATCGTCGCCGGCCACCGGCTCGGGATCTCGACGGCGCGCGCGCACGTCCGGGCGATGGCGAACGGGTCGGCGTCGGGTCGCGACAGGTGGATGTCGGCGGCGTGCACGAAGTGCGTCCACGCCTCGGTGCCGGTGCCGTGGCCCAGCCACAGCGCGTGGCCGATCGCCTCGTGCGCCTCGGCCCGTTCGGCGTCGTCGACGGACAGTGCCAGCGCGTCCTCGCCGAGGCGGCGCGCCTTCGCGATCGCATAGCGATCGGCGGCGTCGTCGGCGGCGTCGAGGAGCGCGACGCGCGCCGTGGCCCGCAACGTCTCGAGCCCGTCGCCCGTCGCGCCGGCGTCGGCGGCGGCTCGGTACGCGGCGAGCCGATGGTGCGCGAGGAGCTCGGCGAGCTCGCAGCAGCGGGCGCCGTACGTCGCCTCGATCCAGCCGGACATGCGGACGTGGGCGTCGGCGCGCTCGCGCCGCACGAGACCGTCGTACGCGACGTCACGCGTGAGGATGTGCTTGAACGCGTACTCGCGCTGGCCCGCGAGTGACGACGACGGCCGGCTCACGATGACCTCGCGCTCCTCGAGCGCGTCGAGCGCGCCATCCACGTCGGTCTCGTCCATGCCCGTCAGCGCGGCGACGGCGCCGGTCCAGAATTCGCGCCCGACGACCGCCGCCTGCTGGGCGACCCGCTTCACGTCCGGGTCGAGCAGGTCGAGACGGGCGGCGAGCACGCCCTGGACCGTGTCCGGGATGTGCAGGGCGCGCACCCCCGCCCGTTGCGTGTCGACGAGTTGGCGGACGATCTCCTCGAGGAAGAACGGGTTGCCCTCGGCCCGCTCGAGGATGCGCCGGGCGTCCTCGGCGGGCAGCTCGGCGAGCTCCAGGAGCATCTCGACGAGCGCGCTGGCGTCGTCCGCCGGGAGCGGATCGAGCGTCAGGCTGGTGGACCGCCGGCCCGCACCCCACGTCGGCCGGGACGCCGACAGCTCGGGGCGCGACGGGCACACGAGCAGGATCGGGCCGGCGGCGCGCTCGGCGACGTCCTCGAGCAGGTCGAGCAGCACCGGGTCGGCCCAGTGGACGTCCTCGACGACGACACAGAGCGGCTGCTCGGCGGCGAGCGCCGAGAACAGCGCGCGCCATGCGCCGTGCATCTCGCTACGGACGCGTCGCGGGTCGGTGTCCGTGAGCGGCGTCGCGATGCCGGCCGCGCCGTCGATCCCGATCGTGTACGCCAGCGCGGCGACCGCCGTCGGCGGATCGGGCACCCGCTCGGGCGTGAGCAGCCGGTTGCCGACCGCCTCGAGCTTCTCCGCGGCGTCGCTGCCGGCGTCGGAGTCGAGGATGCCGGCGACGGACTTCAGCACTTCGGCGAGCGGCCAGAAGGTGATGCCGTCGCCGTAGGGGAGGCAGCGGCCCCGCAGGACGCGCGTGCCCGGCCGGTGGGCCACGAGCCACGCGCCGAGCTCGCGCGCCAGGCGGCTCTTGCCGACGCCGGGCTCGCCGTAGATCGTCGCGAGCTCGGGGCGCGCGCTGGCGACGGCCCGGTCGAACAGCGTCGTGAGGAGGTGCAGCTCGCGCTCGCGTCCGACCATCGGCGCGTGCAGCCCGGGTGCGTTCGCCACCGCGGTTCCGGTCCCGAGCACGATGACGGCGTCGACGGGCGCGTCGCGGCCGCGCAGGTCGACGTCGCCGAGCGGTTTCGTGCGGACCGTCGGGCAGCCGCGCGCGGTGCGGACGGCGGCGACGGTCTGCCCCGGGTCGGCGAGCTGCTCGAGCCGGGCGGCCACGTTGACGACGTCGCCGGTGACGAGGGCGGTGTCGGTGCTCGCGGTCGCGGCCGACGCGACCGCCTCGCCGGTGTTGATGCCGACGCGCAGCTGGAGACCGAGCTGCGCGACGCGCGCGTGGAGCTGCTCGGCGGCTCGGATCGCTCTGGCGGCGTCGTCCTCGTGGGCGACCGGGGCGCCGAACACGGCCATGACGCTGTCGCCCGCGTACTTCTCGACCGTGCCGCCCTCGCCGGTGATGACGTCGCGCATCGTCGTGAACAGCTCGCGCTGCAGCGCGCGCAGGTGCTCGGGGTCGAGCCGCTCGCCGATGCCCGTCGACCCGACGGCGTCGGCGAACAGGACGGTGACGAGCTTGCGCTCCTCGACGCCGTGCGCGTCGTCGACGGGGGTGCCGCACGTGGGGCAGAAGCGCGCCGCCTCGGGCAGCTCGCGGTCGCACACCCGGCATCGCCCCATACGGGAGAGGCTACGTGCGGCCTACGCTTTCGGGATGGCCTTTCACCATCTCGCATTCGCCACGAACGACATGGCCGCCACGCACGCGTTCTACACCGACGTCATGGGCTTCCGGCTGGCGAAGACCGTGGTGAACGAGACGCCCGACGGCGGTTGGGCGAAGCACGTCTTCTACGACACCGGCGACGGCGAGTACATCGCGTTCTGGGAGTTGCACGACGACACCATCGGCCCGTTCAACGCGTCGATCTCCGACGGGCTCGGGCTGCCGGCGTGGGTCAACCACATCGCGTTCCGGTCGTCGTCGGAGACCGATCTGTCGGCGCGGCGCGACGACCTCGTCGCCAAGGGCCACATCGTCGTCGAGATCGACCACGGCTTCTGCCGGTCGGTCTATCTCGAGGACCCGAACAAGATCCTCGTCGAGTTCTGCACCGACACCGGCGGCCTGGACGAGAACGACGCGATCGAAGCTGCCCGCCTCCTCGCCGACCCCGCGCCGCTCGTCGAGCCGGCGCCGTCGGCGACGATCCACGGCCTGCCGCCGAGGGTCCCCACCTCCGCCGGCTGAGGCGCTACTGCCAGCCGGGGCGGCCGCCGGCGTCGAGGGTGAGGACGTCGACGCCGTCGTCGGTCACGAGGACCGTGTGCTCGAACTGCGCGGTGCGGCGGCCGTCGGCGGTGACGGCCGTCCACCCGTCGTCCCACAGCTTGTGGCGCCAGTCGCCCATCGTGATCATCGGCTCGATGGTGAACGTCATGCCCGGCCGCATCGCCATCGTGAGGTTCGGCTCGTAGTAGTGCGGCACGTGGAGCGCGCCGTGGAACTCCTCGCCGATGGCGTGGCCCACGAACGCCCGAACGACGCCGAACCCCGCGGCGGACGCGACCTCCTGGATCGCCCGGCCGATGCGGTTGAGCGGCTCGCCGGGCGCGACCGCGTCGACGCCGCGGGCCAGGCACTCGCGCGTCACGTCCACGAGCCGGCGTGACTCGGGGTCGACGTCGCCGACGAGGAACGTCGCGTTCGTGTCGCCGTGCACGCCGTCCAGGTAGATCGTCACGTCGACGTTGACGATGTCGCCGTCGGCGAGCGGCCGGTCGTCGGGGATGCCGTGGCAGATGATCTCGTTCACCGACGTGCACACCGACTTCGGGTAGCCGTGGTAGTTGAGGGGGCTCGGGTACCCGCCGCGCGTGATGCACGCGTCGTGGCACACGACGTCGAGCTCGTCGGTCGTGACCCCGGGCGCGACCGCCGCCCCGACCTCACGCAGCACCTCAGCCGCGGCGACGCCGGCCCGCCGCATCCGCTCGATCACCTCGGGCGGCTTGACGAGCGGCTCCTCCCGCCGCGGCGGCTCGCCGGTCTCGGCGTAGGGCGGACGCGGGATCGACGCCGGCACGTCGCGCATCGGGCTCACCCGCCCGGCCACGATCCGGCCCTCGGTCGGTTTGTGGCACCGCTTGTACTTGCGCCCGCTCCCGCACCAGCACGCGTCGTTCGACTTGAGCACCGACGTCGTCATCGCTGGCGCCCATTCTCGCGGACGGCGGGGGCTAGTCCGCCGGGACGGCGAAAAATGGTCTTCAGCGTCAGGACCCGGCCTGCCGAGAGTTCTCTAAGAGAGTACGGAAGCGGGCGGAAGGGGCAGAACGCAGCAATGGCGACCGACGAGCTGTTGGACGAACGGGAAGCGAACGCCCTCTTCGAGCTGCTCGAGCACCGGCTGCCGAGCGCCGGGACCGAGCACCGCGACGGCGAGGACGCCCCCCGGTAACGCAGTCGCCGCTGCCACAATGGCGCAGTGGCGATGCGTGAGGAGTGCAAGCACTTCGAGAGCCGCACGTACGGCAACGGCGAGACCGTCCGCAAGTGCGATCTCGACCTCGCGCCGGAGGCGCCGTGGCGCTGCCCCGCCGACTGCCCCAAGTACGAGCGCCGCCTCGCCGACGTGAACTGGGCCCACGGCACGCTCATCATCCCGCCGTCGCCGGACGAGCCACCCGGGCTCGACAACGGCGCCGCCGAGCTGCTCGACGAGGCCGAGGACATCATCAACTCCGCCGGTCCCGCCATCCTCGCCGAGGTGGAGTCCACCCGGACGCTCACCGCGACACGCGGCCCGTCCTCGTGGTGGCAGCGGATCCGCAAGCGCCGCTGACCATCCGGCGTTTCGGTGACTTGGGGTGCCTCTAGCGGGCCGAAGTCACCGAAAGCGGCGTGGGGTCGGCCGCGGCCACGGTCGAACGGCCGCTGCGCCGGATCGCCGTCGGGTCGGTGCCGAGGTAGGCGGCGACGACGGCGCGGTCCTTGAGGACCGACCGGGGCGTGCCCCGGGCGATGACCCGGCCGAGGTGCAGGCACACGAGCTCGTCGGCGATCGACGACACCAGCGGGATGTCGTGCTCGATGACGATCATCGCCATGCCCGTCTCGTCCCGCAGCCGCAGCAGCAGCTGCCCGAGCGCCTCGCTCTCGCGCTGGGCGACGCCCGACGACGGCTCGTCGAGCAGCAGCACCCGCGGATCGTGGGCGACGGCGCACGCGAGGTCGACGATGCGGCGCGTCCCCGTCGACAGCTCCGAGACGAACACGTCGCGGAAGCCGGTCAGGCCGGTCCGGTCGAGCAGCGCCGCGACCTTGCGCCGCACGTCGTCCTCGGAGTCGATCGTCGCTCCGACACGCGCGATGCACGCCACCGGGTCGCGCACGTCGACGTGACGCTCGAACGCGACCGCAACCGCCTCGGCCACCGTCATCGACGGGAACAGCCGGGCGTCCTGGAACGACCGCCCGAGCCCGACCTCGGCCCGCTCCGCCGCCGACCACGACGTCACGTCGACGCCGTCGAGGCGGATGCGACCGGCGTTCGGCGCGACGAATCCCGAGCACAGGTCGAACAGCGTCGTCTTGCCGGCGCCGTTCGCGCCGATGACGCCGAGGATGCGCCCCGCAGCGACATCGAGGTCGACGTCGTCGATGGCCGCGATCCCGCCGAAGCGACGGCCGAGCCCGGCGACCTCGAGCCGCGGCGCGGCGCCGTTCGCCGACGCCGCCGCCGTCGACCGCTTCCGGCGGCGCGCCGGCGCGTCACCGGGACGGAGGAACACGGCGCGGGCGACGTCGCCCCGCTCGGTCAGCTCCGACGTCGGACCGGCGAAGCGCACCTCGCCCTTCTCGAGGAACACCGCCCGCCCGGTCGCGGCGGCGGCGACGTTCAGCGACTGCTCGACGAGCACGACGGCGACCCCGTCGGCCGCGAGGTCGCGCACCACCTGCAGCAGCCGGGCGACGACCGCCGGGGCGAGCCCGAGTGACAGCTCGTCGACGAGCAGCACCTTCGGGCGGCACAGCAGCGCCTGCCCGAGCGTGAGCATCTGCTGCTCGCCGCCGGACAGCGACGACGCCTTCTCGCCCATCCGGTCCCGCAGGATCGGGAACAGCTCGAGCACCCGGTCGACATCGGCCGCCAGCGCGGCGCCGTCGTGCCGCCGCCGCAGCCACCCGGCCAGCCGCAGGTTGTCGGCGACCGTGAGCGACCCGAACACGCCCCGCCCGCCCGGCACCGTCACGAGCCCCCGCCGCAACCGCTCGACCGGGTCCAGCGACGTCACGTCGTCCCCGCCGAGCACGACCCGTCCGTGCCACGCGGGCAGCACACCGGCGGCGACGCGCAGCAGCGTCGACTTCCCGGCCCCGTTCGTCCCGAGCAGCGCCACCGCCTCGCCGGCGTCGACGTCGAAGCCGGCCCGGAACAGCACCTGCATCTTCCCGTACCCGGTGTCGACGCCGTCGCACGCGAGCGCCACCCCGGGCCGAGATCGGGTGATCGCCGAGTCGGAACGACGGCGATCACCCAATCCCGCAGCGGAACCGGAGCCGGACGCGGCGGCCGCCGACGTGAACCCGGGGACGTCGAGGCCGCGCGACAGCGCGAGCCGGCGCAGCAGCCAGTCGCGTGCCCCGTACAGGACCTCGCCCAACCCGCCCGGCACGACCATGAGGAGGAACAACAAGCCGGCGCCGGTGGCGAGCAGCTGCGCGGCGCCGTGGAGGAAGAACTCGACCGACTGCACGTACACGGCGCCGAGCAGCGCGCCCGGCAGCGACGCCAGGCCGCCGACGACGACCATCGTGAACACCTCGAGCGACGTCACCGGTGAGAACCCGGAGAACCCGATGCCGCGCGCGGCGATGACGTACAGCCCGCCGGCGAACCCCGCCAGCGCGCCCGACACCGCGAACGCGGTGAGCTTCGCCCGCACCGGTGACACCGAGAACGCGGCCGCGGCCCGCTCGTTGTCGCGCACCGCGAGCACGACGCGCCCCGCGCGCGACCGGCGGAAGTTGCGGGCGACGACCAACGCGAACACCAGCCCGCACAGGCAGAACCAGTAGAACGTCAGCGGCGCGTTCAGGTCGAAGCGCTGGAACACCGCCGGCCGTCCCACGTCGGGTGGTGCCAGCCACGGCACGTACGCCGAGTTCAACAGGTACGTCGACACCGGGACCGCGAACGCCAGCGTCGTGACCGCCAGCAGCAGGCCCCGGATCCGCAGCGCCGGCAGGCCGATGAGGACTGCCGCGAACGCGCCGGCGAACGACGACGCCACCAGCGCGACGAACAGGTCGACGCCCGTGTGCACGACGAGCGCACCGGTGACGCCCGCGCCGAGGCCGACGAACGCGAACTGGCCGAGGCTGAGCTGCCCCGCCCACCCGGTGAGCACAACGAGCGACACGGCGACGATCCCGTAGATCGCCATGTAGGCGACGAGTCCCTGCCGCGGCGTCGACAGCACCGCCGGTCCGAACACGACGAGCGCGCCGAGCACGACGGCGCCGATCCGGCGCGCCCGTCGCACGACGCGCAGCGACGACAACGCGACCGGCACCGGCCGCACCTCACGCACGGCGACGTGCCCGGCGAGGTCGACATCGTCGACGCGCGCCTCGCCCCGCCGCCGCAGCAGCAGCGCCAGGAGGATCAACGCGAACAGTCCGATGTCGACGTACGAGGACCGCGGGTAGCTCCAGAAGACGGCCTGCTGGAACACGCCGATCGCCAGCGACGCACCGAACGCGACCGGCAGGGACTCCATCCGCGCCACGACGGCGGCCGTCAGCGGCGCCAGCAGCATCTCGGGCCCCGCCAGCGCGCCGAGCGACGGACCGAGGATCGGCGCCGCCAGCATCGACGCCACCCCGGACAGCACGGCGGCGACGACCCACGCCAGCGTCGACAGCCGCCGGATCGGGATGCCGAGCAGCAGCGCCCGCTCGCCCGACTCGGCCGCCGCCCGGATGGCGATGCCGGCGTCGCTGCGGGTGAGGAACCAGCCGAGCAGCGCGACCGCGACCGGCACGACGCACACGGCGACGAGGTGGTCGCCGTTGAACACGATCGGCCCGACGGTGAGCGACGCGTGGAAGGGCGTCGTGAACGTCGTGAGCGGGCGGATGTGACCGACGAAGTGCGGGAGCGCGATCTCGAGCCCGGCGAGCAGCTGGGCAAGGCCGATCGTCGCCACCGTCAGGATCAGCCTGGGCGAGTCGAAGAACCGGCGGACGACGAGGAGCTCGACGAGCGCGCCCGTTGCGACCGCGGCGGCGAGCCCGACCGGTAGCGCGGCGAAGTACGGCAGGCCGAACCCGACGACCATGACGACGGCGATCGACGCCGACAGCCCGCCGATCTCGGCCTGCGCGAAGTTGACGATGCGACTGGCGCGGTGCACGAGCACGAGGCCCATCGCCGTCAGCGCGGTGAGCGACCCGAGCACGACGCCGAGCAGCACGACGCCGAACGGCAGCCCCGCCGGCAGCACGACCGACGCGACCCCCCACGTCAGCAGGAGCAGCGCGACGAACCGCGCCGCGCGACCGGTCGGTCCCGACGCGGGCGCCGCCATGCGCGCCCGTACGGACGTCAGCACTGCGGCTGTGCGAGCGGCGGCCACTTGCCGGCGTCGTTGTACGGGTACCACGCGCCGCCGTCACACGAGATCCACGCGCCCTTCTTCTCGTCGCGCTTGGACGTCGCGTTCGGGTTCCACTTCGCGATCGGCACTTCGGACACCGGTGAGTACTTGCCGGCACCGTACGTCCACGCGCCGACGTCGCCACGCGGTGTCGTGGGCAACCGCGCCAGGCCGGCGGCGACCGACTGCGGCGTGAGCTGCGGGCCGGCGGCCTGCAGCGCGTTGAAGAGGAACAGCACCGTGTAATAGGCGGTGTCGAAGTACTGCTCGCGCGGCTCCGCGCTCGGCGACGCCAGCTTCCAGACGTGGTACGCCTCGGTGTCGTGCAGCACCGGGTGGGTGGCACCGCCGGTCAGCGCGTGGGCCCACTGCGACTGGTTCATCAGCCGGCCCTGCGGGTCGTTGTAGTACGGCTCGAACCACTCGGGCTGCCAGTTCTGCGACTGCGCCGCGTTCGACAGGAAGATCGGCACGAGCGGGTCGCAGAAGCACAGCGACGTCGTCACGCCCGCGGCCTTCATCTGCGCGGCGATCGACGTCGCCTGCGTCTGGAACGTCGCCACGTTGATCGCGTAGCTGGCACGACGGGCGACGGTCGCGCCGCACGTCTTCATGCCCGCCAGGATCTCGTTCGCCACGCCGAGGTACTCGGGGTTCTCCGGTGTGATCAGCCCGAAGACCCGCTTCGTCCTCTGGTACAGCGGGTCGCCGGCGAACACCGCCGGCAGCGTCGTCAGCCGGTGGCACACGAGGTTGGCGACGAGGCGGGCGCCCATGCTGCCGGTGGCGGCGACGCTGTACCAGTACGGCGCGTACCGCTGGTACCACGAGTCGGGGAAGCCGAGCGGGCCGATGGCGATGACCTTGTTGCGGGCCAGCGACTCCCAGTACGGCCGTGACGCCTTGAGCGGGAACGTGATGTCGGCGAACCCGCCGAGCTGCGCCGCTGTCGCGCCGTCCGCGGCCGCCGCCGCCTGACCCTGCCCCTGGTCCTCCTGGATGTAGTCGCCCTGGCCCTGGAAGTCCTTGACCACGACCTTGCGGCCGTACAGCTCGTACTGCTTGTTGAAGTAGTCGACGTACGTCTTGATGTCGGCGACGAACTGCGGGTCCGGCGCCGGCGCGGCGTCGCCCGCGGCCGCGTACACCGCGGTGTCCTGCGTGGACTGCGCGCGCCGGAACGTCACCGTGATCGTGTCCTTCGTGACCCCACGCGACGTCGCCCCGCCGTTCTCGCCGTCGAACTTGGCGGCACACGGCGGCGAGTACTTCGTCCAGGCGACCTGCGGCACGTCCTTCGCGCACTCCACGCCGCTGCGGGCGACACCGTTCGTCGACACCGCCGCCACCGCGCCCGATCCGCTGCCACCACCGCCGGCACCACCCGCTGGCGCGCCCGCCGCGCGTGCGCCGCTGCCGCCCGCGCCGCCGGCCGCGGGCGCCGTGCCGGTCACGTCCGTCGTCGCGCCCGCGCCGCCGGCGTCGCCGGCGTTCGTGTCGCCCACGGTCCCGTCGGCGGCCGACGCGTTGCCGGGACCGACCGCCACGTTGTCGTTCGATCGGTCGTCGTTCGACCCGACCGTCGGGACCAGCGCGACGATCAGCGCGAACACGACCGCGCCGACCAGCAGCGGGACGTACCGCCGCGTGATCCGCCCGATCTCGCGTCGGACTGCGGCGGCAACCAGCGCGTCGAGATCGGACGGCTCGTCCATGTCTCACCCCCCAGCGGTGTGCGTCCCGACCATATGGCAACGGGCGTTGCCAAGTCGAAAGGGTCAGGTTTCGAGAGGCAGGACGTTCGACGCCAGCACGCGCAGCTCCTCGTCCCACGACGCCGGCTCGACGAGCGGGATCAGCACGAACTTCGAGAAGCCCTCGTCGACGAAGCGGCGCAGGTGGGCGACGACGTGTTCCAGCCCGACCGGCACGAGGTCGGCCGGGTCGACGCCAGGGCGCCGGGCGGCGACGCGCGAGATGAACGCATCCGGCACACCCGAGCCGGCGCCGTCGGCGACGTACGGCACGAGCACGCCCCAGTGCTCGGGGTCGATCGCCCGCCCCGCCTCGGCCGCGGCCTTCTCGATCTGGACGCGTCCCGCGGCGACGTCGGCCGGCGTGACGAACGAGGGCAGCCACCCGTCACCGAGGCGACCGACCCGCCGCAACTCGCTCGGCGCGATGCCGCCGAGCCACACGTCGGGTGGGGTCTGCACGGGCTTCGGCCGCACGCGCACGCGCTCGTAGTGGAAGCGCGGCCCGTCGTGGTCGACCTCGTCCTCGAGCCACAGCCGCCGCAGCAGCGGGACGACCTCGTCGAACCACGCGGCCCGCTCGCCGCGCGCCACGCCGAAGCCCTGCTGCTCGGCGGGGTCGGCGACGCCGAGGCCGAACGCCGGCAGCAACCGCCCGTTCGACAACCGGTCGAGGCTGGCGAGCGCCTTCGCCAGCACGATCGGGTTGCGGCCGGGGACGACGAGCACGCTCGTGCCGAACTTCAGTCGGGTGCTGCGACCCGCCGCGTACGCGAGCCCGACCAGCGGATCGGGCGCGTCGCCCGTGAGCCGCTCGCTCAGCCACAGCGAGTCGAACCCGTGACGCTCGAGTGCGTCGACGAACTCGCCGAAGGCATCGTCACGGTGCAGCCCGGCGACGCCGAGCCCGTAGCCGACGCGGACCTTCATGCGGGACACGCTACGGGCGGACAAACGAAACCGGTGGGCCCGGAGGCCCACCGGTCACGAGGACGACGAGGCCCCGACGCGGGGAAGAGGGCGGGGTCACCGGCCGAGGCCTCGTCGAACAGGGAGGACAGCCCCCGGTGCCGCACAGCGGCCGCCCTCGCGTTCTGCGGGCACCCTACCCCCGGCCTCTCGACCGATACACGCCGAAACGAACATTTCACCCAGCTAATTGTGAGCCGGCAGCACCGCCCGCTTCACGGCCGACACGACCGTGCGCCCGCTGTCGACCGCGACCCGCAACTCGTCGGCGAGCACGCCGACGAGGAACAACCCGCGCCCCGATTCGGCGTCGGGATCGGGCAGGTCGCCGTCGTTCGCCGGGGGTGGGAGCTCGAAGCCGTCGCCGTCGTCCTCGACCTCCACGACGATCGAGTCGCCGTCGGCGCGCGCCCGGAGCGCGAGCGAGCCGGGCGCGCCGGACGCGGCGCGCACGGCGTTCGCGCACAGCTCCGACGCGATCAGCACGAGGTCGTCGCGATCCGTGCCCGTGACGTCCTGCAGCGTCAACCAGTCGCGCAAGGTGTGCCGCACCAACGACACGTTGGCGGCGACGGGGGAGAAGCGGTACTCGAACGGGCGCATGCGCGGGCCCGCCTCGCTCTCCGGCGGCGAGCGCCGGCGAAGGACGAGCGCGAGGGAGTCGTCGCTGTGCGTGTGGCCTTCGAGCGCGCGCTCGACGAGCGCGCGCGCCATCGGCATCGCCGGGTAGCGCGCGGTCTCGCGCGCCGCACCGGCGAGACGGGCGAAACCGTCCTCGATGTCCTTCGTCGCCTCGACGAGACCGTCGGTGTAGAAGACGGCGGTGTCGTTGCGGCCGAGCGTGATCGTGACGACCTCGATCGAACCCGCGCCCGGCCAACCGATGGGGATGCCCGGCGCGAGCACCTCGCGCACCTCGTGGTCCGCGGTCATCACGAGCAGCGGCGGGTGGCCGCCACCGGCGAGCCGCAGCACCCCGGTCGAGGGCGTGTAGCGGCCGAGCAGCAGCGTCGCCACGAGATCGGGGTAGTGCCGGGCGAGGATCTCGTCCGCGCGCGCGACGACGCGTTCGAACGGCGCGTCCTCGAGCACCAGGAGGCGCACCGCGTGGATGACGTTGACCGCATCCTTCGTCGCGGCGACGCCCTTGCCCATCACGTCGACGACGACGATCAGCAGGTCGCCGTCGGGAAGGAGCTGCCAGTCGTAGAGGTCGCCGCCTGTCTGCGCGTACGGGTCGGCCTGGAGGTAGTGGACACCGAGCTCGGTGTCGGGCACGCCGGTCGGCATCGCCGGGCGCACCGCTTCCTGGAGCTGGTGCACGGCGTCCTTCTGGAGCTCGCGCAGCTGCCGCAGCTCTTGGAGCTGGCCGAGGTTGTCGAGCGCGACACCGAGATGCGCGGCGAGCGCCTGCATCGCCGCGGTCGCGCCCTCGCGGAAGCGGTCGTCGCCGGGCGCGGCGACGACGAGCGCGCCGTGCGGTCGCTGCTCGTGGCGCGGGACCGGTACCGCGAGCACCGGCATCGTCGCGGCGACGTCGAGGACGCCGCCGGCGCGCAGCGTCCGCCGCACGAGCTCGACGCGTGTCGGCGCATCGAGGTCGCGGAGCGAGAGCGACCCGGCGACGTGGACGGCGTCGAGCGTCGCCTCGTCGAGGCGCACGAACGCGCCCCTCGACGCGCCCGCCGCCGCGCATGCGGTGTCGACGACGAACGCCAGCTTGTCGGCCTCGGTCGCCGGACCGTGGACGATGGTGGCCACCCGCACGAAGAGCTCGAGCGCTTCCGGGGCGATCGTGACCAGGTCGGCCGGGACGGCGGGCATGCCCGATCCCGCCGACGGGGCAACCACGTCCGTTGTCGAGTGCTCGTCAGCCACCACGTCTCCGCTGCCGGCCGGGCGCGCGGAAGGTGCCCCGGTCCGGGGCACCTTCCCTCACTTCGAGCTGTTCAGTCGAGCGAAGTGTCCGCTACTGCTCGATGCGACCTTCACCGCGGGCCTTGGCGCCCCGCTCGGTGGCCGCCTTCGCCGACGCTGCCGCGTCGGGATCGAGCGTGTGCTTCTCGGCCGCCGCCTCCTCCTCGGAGGTCGGCATGCGGTCGGCGTGCGCCGTCGTCTCGGCGTCGGCGCGGTCGGCCGCCTTGGTCGCGTCGCTGATCTTCGGCGACTCGCCGGCCACGGCTACTTGTCCCTGTTGAGCATGTCGCCGACCTTGTCCTTCACGTCGTCGACCTTGTCCTTCACGGAGGCGCCGGCCCGGTCGACCTTGCCCTCGCGCTTCAGGCCGTCGTCGTCGGTGACGTCACCGACGGCTTCCTTGGCCCGGCCCTTCATGTCGTCGAACTTGTTCCCGAGATCGCCCACGGGGTGGCTCCTTTCGGTTTTCGGATGCCTGGCCGTGGTTCCCGCCCGCGTGCGGACGCAAACGTGACCGATCCCCGTCAGGCGACCGTGCCCGCGCTCCCGGCGTCGGTGACGACCGGCAGACCGGCGGCCGCCCACGCCTTCATCCCCCCGGCGAGGTTGACGGCGTCGTAGCCCCACTGGTTGAGGACCTCGGTCGCCCGGCCGGAGCGGGCGCCGGTGCGGCACACGGCGACGATGCGCCGCCCCCGCTCCGGGCGCTGCTGCGCGAGCAGGCCGAGGCGCAGGTGGACGGCGCCGGGCGCGTGCCCGGCCTCCCACTCGTCGTCCTCGCGCACGTCGAGGAGCACGGCGCCCTCCTCGTCGGCGAGCCGCTGCGCGCCCGCGGGGTCGACTTCGGGAACTGAAGACATCAGTAGACGATCACTTTCGAGCCGAGGGGGATGAGGTTGGCGCCCCAGACGAAGTCGGTGGCGGCATTGGTGAGCCGGACGCATCCGTGCGATGCGGGGTACGCCGGCACACTCGCCGACCCGTGGACGGCGACGCCGTCGGACGTGAAGTACTTCGGGCGGTACAGCGTGCCGAGGCGGGACTCGCGCACGCCGTCGATCTCGCGCGAGAACGTGAACGTGCCCGACGGTGTGTGCGCGACGTACGTGACGCCGGCGTAGTCGTACGGCTTCTCCGTTCCGGTCGACGTGTTGAACGTGTACACCGGCCGGCCGCCGCGCACGATGACGAGCACCTGGCGTGCCTTGTCGACCTCGACGTGGTCGCCCGCGGCGCGCGGCAGGTACGGCGTCGGGTCGGCGAGCGCAGCGCGCGTCGCCGCGTCGACCGCGCCCGTGCGGGCGAGACCGTGCACCTTCTGCAGCGCCATCACCGCCTGCGACGTGAGCACGCCGTACTGCCCGTCGGCGGCGCCGAGCCAGTAGCCGAGCTGCGCCAGCCGGTTCTGCAGGTCGACGACCGCGGCGCCGCTGTCGCCGCGCGCCATGTCGAGCTTGCGGTACGTGACGTGCTGGTCGACGTGGCGCCACTTCCCGCCGGCGAAGCCGAGCGCCACGATCTCGACGTCGACCGCCTGCCCGAGCGCGGGCTTGACCGGGATCTCCGTCGGCGTGAACACGAGGGTGTCGGGGAAGTCGCCGGCCGCCAGTGCGCCGGGCACCTCCTCACCCGCCATCGTGACGTAGACGTTGGCCTGCGAGACGTCGACGTCGCGGTCGAAGTCGACCGTGATCGGGTCCATGGCGTCGATCTCGCTGCCCGCTGCCGGGTCGGTGCTGACGAGCACCGGACCGCCCACGTCGACGACGGCGGCGCGGACGCTGCCCTCGGTGCTCTCGGGGAGGGCGCCGGTCCCGCCGAGGAGGACGACGTCCTTCGGCGCGAGGCGGCCGAACGCGTCGGGGTCGGCGGGTGTGCCGCCGGCGACGAGGACCAGTGGCGCGTCGAGCGCGCCGGCACGCGGCCCACCGGCCAGCGCGTCCGGGAACGAGCGGCCACTGGCGACGACGACCGTCGCCCCCGCCTTCGTGAACCGCTCGGCGACGGCGATCGACGTGGCGTAACGGTCAGCACCGGCGACGCGGGTCGCGCCGATCTGCGACACCACGCGATCGCTGATCGCGGCCGCTCCGCCGATCGCGTACCGCGTGCTTGCGGTGGCGTGCGACTGCAGCCACGCGCTGGTCTCGCTCGGCACGCGGTCGCGCTCGGTGACGAGGATCGGCCACCGGTTGGCGGCCGCCGGGCTCGACGCCGACAGCGCGTCGGGGAACGTGAACCCGTTGACGACGAGCACGGTCGATGCGTCACCGCCGAGCTCGTCGGCAACTGCGGTCGCGGTGCCGGCGCGGGTCGACCCCGCGAGTCGCCTCGCGGAGAAGCCGGCGGCGGTGACGTCGCTCACGACGCGGTCGCTCAAGGCAGAGGTCCCGCCCAGGAGGTACACGGTCGACCCCGGCGCCAGCGCGCGGGCGAGCTCGTCGCGAGTGGCGGCAGACAGGCCGTCGCGCGCGGTGAGGAGCACCGGTCCCTTCTTCGCGCCGGCGAGTGACGCGCCCGCGAGCGCGTCGGCGAAGTCGTCCGAGCGGGCGAGGACGGCGGCGCCGGCCGAGCGGGGCGCGGCGAACTGGTCGACACTGATCGCGACCGCGGTCGCGATCCGGTCGGCGCCGGCGAGGCGTCGGACGCCGAGGTCGGTCGCCGTGAACCGCCACGCCCGGCCGCCCGTCCGCCCGTCGCTGCCGACGACGTCGAGCTGGGCGACGTGATCGCCGGTGCCGACGAGGACGTCGGCGGCGATCGTCGGATGCGACGGGTCACTCCCCTCGCGCCGCGACGGGACGGCGATCCCGTCGAGGGTGAAGGTCTGGCTGGTGATCGCCACGTCCGACACGACCTGGGCGGCGATCGTCATCGGACCGATGCCGGTGATCTCGCCGAACGCCGGCCGCAGGTTGCGCACGCGCGGCGGCCCGGGGTGGCTGATCGGATGCGCCAGCGCGGCCGGAACCAGGGGCGCGATCACACCGGCGGCGAGGACTGCAGCGACGAGCGCGACGAGCGCGCGCCGCCGGCGGAACGGGGTTTCCACGGGCCGGAAGGGTAGGTGGGTTCGCATGGGCAAGGACAAAGAGCATCCGCACGCGTTCAACGACGACGCGCCCGGCGACTCGTCACCGGGTGAACCCGGCTACGAGGGCGAGGTCACGATCGGCGAGGAGGGCGGCGCACCGGACAAGTCCGCCGACGACCCGACGCCCTGACCGCCACCGCCGTCCTCCTCCATGGCTTCCCGCAGGACGGGGCGTCGTGGTCCTCGCAGTGCGCCGCGCTGGAGGCGGCCGGCGTCCGCGCCGTCGCGCCCGACCAGCGCGGGTACACGGCGGCCAACCGGCCGGACGGCCGCGGCTCGTACCGCATGGAGGCGCTGGTCGACGACGCGCTGGGCGTGATCGACGCGACCGGCGAGGCGCGGGTGCATCTCGTCGGTCACGACTGGGGCGGCGGGGTGGCGTGGGCGGTGGCCGCGAACCATCCCGACCGGTTGCGGTCGCTCACCGTCGTGTCGACGCCGCACCCGGGCGCGATGCGACGATCGATGCTCGGGTCGCAGCTGCTGCGGTCGTGGTACATGGTGTTCTTCCAGCTGCCGTGGCTGCCGGAGCGGCTGCTGCTCGCGGGTGGCGCGGCCGCGCTGACGCGGTCACTCGAACGGTCCGGTCTGCCGCGCGCCGTCGCCCGTCGCTACGCGGCCCGCATGCGGGAGCCGGGCGCGTTGACGGCGGCGCTCAACTGGTACCGCGCGCTGCCGCTGTCGTCGCCCGGCTACGCCATCGGACGCATCACCGTCCCGACGCTGTTCGTGTGGAGCACGGGTGACGTCGCGCTCGGCCGCCCGGCCGCGGAGCGCACCGGTGACTGGGTCGACGCGCCGTACCGGTTCGAGGTCCTCGACGGCGTCAGCCACTGGATCCCCGAGACCGCGCCCGACCGCCTGAACCCGTTGCTCGTCGAGCAGGTCACCCGGTTCGCAGGTTGATGCCGTAGACCCACCTCGACGGTGGTCTACGGCATCAACCTCGCGGAGACAGCTCCTCGACGAGCGCGTCGACGACGAGCCCGACGGGCGGTGTCGCGCCGGCGTCGAGCGCCTGGAGCGTGCAGAACGCGTCGGTCGTGCCGTTCGCCCGACCCTGCAGCGAGATGACGAGCGAGCACGTGCGGCCGTCGTCGAACGCGATCAACGCCTCGAGCAGCGCGTCGCCCGGCGACACGTGGGTCACGTCGCCGACGCGATGCGCCGCCTCGAGCAGCACGAGGAACGCCTCGTCGGCCGGGACGTCGAGCGTGATCGTGTCACCGTCGGTCGTGGCGTCGACGACGGGAGCGGGCGGCGGCGCGACCGGCGCCGGCCCGACGTCGCCGGCGAGGTCGGGATGGTGGGCGCGCACGAGTCGGCGGTACGCGGCGCGCGCGTCGTCGACGGTCGCCGACGGTGCCAGGCCGAGCACCGCCCGCGCCTCGTCCACATCCACGGCCGTCAGTCTGGCGACTCGGTGTCCCCGAGGCAGAAGACGTGGTACGGCCGGCGGATCACGGGCTGGGCGACGTTGCGCACGGGCACCCCGCCGGGCGTCGTGCCCGCCTCGGAGCCGGCGTGGGCGTGGCCGTGCAGCACGAGGTCGGCGCCCGAGCGGTCGACGGCCTCGGCGAGCAGGTAGCTGCCGAGGAACGGCCAGATCCCGACGGGCTCGCCCTCGAGCGTGTCCGTCACCGGCGCGTAGTGCATGAGCGCGACGCGGTGATCCACGCGCCCGTCGAGCTGGGCGAGCAACTGCTCCAGGCAGCACGCCTCGTCGCGTGCGTGGGCGAAGAACGCCCGGCTGACCGGCTCGCCGAAGTCGGCGGCCGCCGCGCCCGCGAACCCGACGCCGAAGCCCTTCACCCCGGATACGCCGAGGGTCTCGCCGTCGACCTCGAGAACTGCATTGTCGCCGCGCAACATGCGCACGCCCGCCTCCTCGAGGATCTTGCACACCTCGTCCTCGCGGTCGGAGTGGTAGTCGTGGTTGCCGAGCACCGACAGCATCGGGATCTCGACGCCGTCGAGCTCCTCGGCGAGGACGGCAGCCTCCTCCGGGTCGCCGACGCGCGTCAGGTCGCCGGCGATCAGCAGCGCGTCGGCGCGCTCGTGCAGGTCGTCGAGGTGCGGACGCAGGCGCCCGGCGTCGTCGCGCCCGACGTGGACGTCACCGACCGCGGCCACCCGGATCACAGGTGCTCCTCCCGCGACAACGGCTGCATCTCGTCGGCGACGACCTCGACGCGGCTGTCGACCCGGAAGCCGGGCAGCGCCCGCTCCACGAGGCGCACGCACTCGTCGACCCGCTCCGCGGTCGCGACGGCGCCGTGCAGCGCGACGACGTTGCGTTCGCGATCGACCTCGGCGCGCACACCGAGCTCGCCCGCCTCTTCGGCGAGCAGCTCGTGCAGGTCGGCGGCGAGATGTTCCGGATGGTCGTCGCGGTGGATCTCCATCACGAGCGGTAGATCGCGTCGAACAGCTCCTCGATGACGCGGTTCGGCACGATGAGGTCGTTCGACTGCGCGTAGATCAGCAGCGACAGGACGCGTCGCGCGCCCGCCTGGCGGGCACGGCGGAGCACGTAGTCCCAGTCGAGCCCGCAGCGCGACACGAGGCCGAGCGCGTCGTGCCAGTGGCGCGGCATGTGCTCGTCGTGGGCCACCGCCTTCATCACGAGCAGGTCCTCGGCGGGGATGACCCGAAGGTCGACGCCGCGGAAGTCCGCCGGTACGGCGCGCGCCAGCATCTCGTCGTCCATGCGGATGCCGCCGGACGACCGGAAGATGATGTCGACGTCGATGTGCGCGTCGCTCGGGTGCCACGCCTTGTAGAGCCAGTCCCAGAACGTCTTCTCCGTCCGGTACCCGGCGCCGCCGAGCCCGTCGAGGGCGCGCAGCGCGTCCTCCCGCTTGACGAAGAAGTCGATGTCGTGGGTCCAGCGGTCGCGGCCGTGGACGCTCGACGCGATGCCACCGAGGATGAGGAACGGCACCCCGGTGCGCTCGAGCACACCGACGGTGTCCCCGAGGACCTCGGTGAAGCGGGCCTCGTCGAACAGTGGCTCGACGTCGGCCGCGATGTGGTCGAGCATCATCGCCCCGGGATACCCAGGGCGACGATCTCGGCTACCTCTCGGCCGCTACCGCTTGGCCGGCGTCAGGTACTTGGCGTCGACGTTGCCGCTCTCGGCGCCGTTCTCCCAGAGGACGCGGTAGCGCGGCCAGGCGATGCCGTAGGCGACGAGGATGCGTCCCTTCGTGCCGGCGGGCACCCCGGGCAGCTCGTCCGTCGCCGCGACGACGCGCTGCTTCTCCTTCAATGCGCCCTCTTTGCGTGCCATCTACGCGCTGAACGTGCAGCGGCCGCCGTCGATGACGATGGTCCCGTCCTGCGTGCTCGTCTGGAACACGGCCTCGCCGTCGGCCGTGCGCCAGATGTTCACGGTGAGCGTGTCGCCCGGCATCACCGGCTTCGAGAAGCGACCGTGCATCGAGCGGAACTTCGTCGGGTCGGAGCCGCACAGCGCGTGGAGCAGCGCCCGGCCGGTGAAGCCGTACGTGCAGAGACCGTGGAGGATCGGCTTCGGGAAGCCGGCCATCTTGGCGAACTCGGGGTCGGAGTGGAGCGGGTTGCGGTCGCCGCTGAGCCGGTAGAGCAGCGCCTGGTCGTGCCGCGTCTCGTACGTGACGGTGTGGTCGGGGCTCTTGCCCTCGGGGGGCTGGTTGGCGCCGCCCGACGGACCGCGGTCGCCGCCCCATCCGCCCTCGCCGCGGATGAACGCCGACGTGCGCGTCGTCCACATGGCCTTGCCGGTCGCCGCGTCGGTCGCCTCGCTCTCCATGACGACGAGCGCGCCGGAGCCCTTGTCGTAGATGCCGGTGATCTTCGACTGGCCCTTCACGGTGCCGCTGACGGGGATCGGCTGGTGCAGCTCGACGGTCTGCTCGGCGTGGACGAGCATCGCCCAGTTGAACTCGCCGATCTTGGCGAACGGGTTGCTGCTGGCGTCGCCGGCGTTGACGACGACGGGGAACGTCGGCAGCACCTGCTGCTCGACGTCCTTGCTGTTCTCGGTCGTGAACTTCAGCTCGTCGGCGCTGAGCGGGTCGACGGCGCCGGCGCCCACGCCGAGCGCGTAGAGGAGGGCGTCCTTCGAGTCCCAGGACGCCTCACCGGGCGCGCTGGTGACACCGACGGCATCGGGGTTGATCGGCATGGCGCGGTTCTAGTCTGCGGCCGTGGCCGCCGACGACTTCGGGTTCAACCACGTCGGGCTGTGCGTGCGCGACCTGGACGTGTCCCGCCGGTTCTACGAGTCGGTGCTCGGGTTCTCGTTCCTGCGCTCGCTCGACGTGCCGGACGGGCCGACGGGTCAGCTGCTCGCGTTGTCGCCGCCGCTGGGGCTGTCGGCCGTGTACCTGCAGCGGGACGGCTTCGTGCTCGAGCTCCTGTCGTACTCGGCCCGTGGCGTCGTCGTCCCCCCGCGCGAGCGGACGATGGACGAGGTCGGCTTGACGCACATCTCGCTCTCGGTCGCCCGCGACCGGTTGCCGTCGGTGCTCGCCGACGTCGCCGCCCACGGCGGATGCGTCGTCGACCACATGGTGATCGAGGGCGTCGCCGTGTTCGTGCGCGACCCCGACGGCCAGCTGATCGAGCTACTCGCCCGGTAGCGCCGCCTCGATCGCCTTCACGATCGCCGGGTCCTCGGGCTCGACCTGCGGCCGGAACCGCGTGATCGACTCGCCGTGCGGTGCGACGAGAAACTTCTCGAAGTTCCACTTGATGTCGCCCGCCTCGCCGTCGGCGTCCTTCGTCTCGGTGAGCACGTCGTAGATCGGGTGGCGGTCGTCGCCGTTGACGTCGATCTTCTCGAACATCGGGAACGTGATCCCGTACGTCGTCGAGCAGAACTCCTGGATCTCCTCGGCCGTGCCCGGCTCCTGCCCGAGGAACTGGTTGCACGGGAAGCCGAGGACGCTGAACCCCTTGTCCTCGTACGTGCGCTGCAGCCGCTCGAGGCCGGTGTACTGCGGCGTGAGCCCGCACTTGGACGCCACGTTCACGATCAGCACCGCCTCGCCGGCGTGCTCGGCCAGCGTCGTCGGCTCGCCCTGCAGCGTGTGGATCGGGATGTCGTAGATGCTCTTCGCGTCGTTCGTCGTCATTGCGGCCCGACGCTACTGCTGCGTCCGGACTTGGCTGGCTGGCGCCCCCGGGAGGACTCGAACCTCCGACGCACGGTTTAGGAAACCGACGCTCTATCCCCTGAGCTACGGGGGCGGAGCGACCGACGCTACCCGGCGCCCGGTCAGGCGGCGGCGAGGGCGGCGACGTCGATGCCGTACAGGTCCGCGACGTTGCCGCACAGGATCGCCTCGACCTGCTCGGCGGACAGCGAGGCCGTGTGCTCGGCGAGCATCGACTGGCTCCACGGCCAGGTCGAGTCGGAGTGGGGGAAGTCGTTCGCCCACATCAGCCGGCGCCAGTTCATGTCGTCGGCCGACCGGAACGCCGTCCAGTCGTCCTGGAACGTCACGTAGATGTGCTCGGCGAAGTACTCCGACGGCAGCCGGCGCAGTTCCTGGTCGGGCTGCATCCAGTGACGGTGGCGCTTGAACGCGTGGTCCATCCGGTACATGTAGTGCGGCACCCACCCGGCGTCGGCCTCGACGCAGACGACCCGCAGGCCGGGGTGGCGCTCGAACACCGCGCCGAACACGAGCGTGCCCATCACGTCCTGGCAGTCGCGCACGATGGAAAGGAAGCCGTTGAGCCGCGGCCCCCGCACCGGCGCAGCGCGCGTCGTGAGGATGTGGAACGACAGCGGCAAGCCGAGATCGACCGCCGCCGACCAGAACGGGTCCCACGCCTTCGAGTCGTAGTCCTCCTCGAACGCCGGCACTCCCGGCATCATCACGCCCCGCAACCCCAGCGCACGGATCGCCTCGAGATCGGCGATGCCCTCCGAAGGCGACCGCATCGCCGTCTGGCCGCAGCCGAGCAACCGATCGGGCGCCACCGAGCAATACGAAGCGATCCACCGGTTGTAGGCGTCGAAGCACGCCTTCTTGTAGTCGGCGTCGCGGTGGTTGCAGATCTGCATACCGACCGTCGGATAGATGACCTCGGCGGCGACACCGTCGCGCGCCTGGTCACCCAACCGCGCCGTCGCGTCCCACCCGGAGCGGTGCAGGTCGGCGAAGCGGACGCCCGTCAGGCGGATGTCCTCTGGGTCCTTGCCCGCCGCCGCGACCAGCCCCATCGGGACCGGCCGCTTCATGCCGTCGATGACGAACACGTCGCCCACGTCGGCGCCGGCGTCGACGAGGTGCGGCGCGCGGTCGCGGTACGACGGGTCGATGAAGTCGGTGTACGTGTTCGGCGCCTCGGTGATGTGCGAGTCGGCGCTGATGACCGGGAACGCGAACGCCGACGAACCGGTCATCGCTGCGCTCCCCGCACGAGACGACCGGGCAGCGCGCCGGTGTGCTCACCGTTCACGTAGGTCTCCTCTCCGGCGACGAACGTGTGGAGGTAGCCGTCGGCCCGCTGGAGGAAGCGCTTGCCGCCGGCGGGCAGGTCGAACGCCAGCGCCGGCGGCCGCAGGCGCAGGCCGTCGAAGTCGACGACGTTGACGTCCGCCCGCAGACCGGCCGCCAGCACGCCGCGGTCGCGCAACCCGACGATCGACGCCGTGCGCGACGTCATCATCGACACCACGTGCTCGAGCGGCAGCCGCTCGCCACGCGAACGGTCACGGGCCCAGTGCGTGAGCATCGTCGTCGGGAACGACGCGTCGCAGATCGTGCCGACGTGCGCGCCGCCGTCCGCCAGCCCGAGCACCGAGTGCGGATGCGTGAGCATCTCCCGCGCCGGCTCGAGGTCGCCGTCGAAGTAGTTGAGGAACGGGACGTACAGCAGCTCGCCGGCGAGCACCGCGTCGTAGACGAACGCCTCCGGCGCCACGCCCGCCCGCGCCGCGCACGCCGCCACCGACGCCGACGGCGGCGGTTCGTAGTCGGGCGGATCACCGAGCGGGAAGATGCGGTCCCAGCCGAACACCGGCGGGTTCTCCGCCAGCTCGGCGAGCACCGTCGACCGCACGTCGTCACGCGCCAGCGCGTCGACGTCGGCCCCGATCGAGCGCGCGGTCACGGACGAACCGATCGGGCTGATCGTCGCCCGCAACCCGAGCAGCAGCCCGACCGGGCGCGCCGCGACCTGCGCGGACACCCGCACGCCGCGCCCGTTCGCCGCGGTGATCGCATCGAGCAGCGCGCGGTACCCGACCCGCCGGCCACCGGCCTGCGTCACCGAGATCGACAGCGGCCGCCCCGACGCCTCGGCCATGCCGATCACCGCCGACAGCTCGGCCGGCAGGTCGGCGAAGTCGGACACGACCTGCAACACGCCGGCGCCCACGTCGTCGAGCCCCGACGCGATCCCGGCCAGCTCGTCGGCCGCGGCGGTCAGCGTCGGTGTCCAGTCGCCGCGGCTCGTGCGGTGGTTCTTCGTGCGCGACGTCGTGAATCCCAACGCGCCCGCAGCGACGGCCTCGCCCGCCAGTCGCGCCATCGACGCGATCTCGTCGGCGGTCGCCGGCTCGCGCGCCGCACCCCGCTCGCCCATGACGTAGAGCCGCAGCGCGCCGTGCGGCACCTGTGCGGCGACGTCGACGTCACGGGCACGCCGCTCGAGCGCATCGAGGTACTCGGGGAACGACTCCCAGTCCCACGCCAGACCCTCGTGCAGCGCGGTGCCGGGGATGTCCTCGACGCCCTCCATGAGCTCGACGAGCGTGCCGTGGTCGCTCGGGCGCACCGGTGCGAACCCCACGCCGCAGTTGCCCATGACGACCGTCGTCACGCCGTGCCACGACGACGGCGTGAGCTGCGCGTCCCACGTCGCCTGACCGTCGTAGTGCGTGTGGACGTCGACGAAGCCGGGTGTGACGAGCGCGCCCGACGCGTCGATCGTCCGGCGACCGGCGCCGACCTCGTCGGGCGAGCCGACCGCGGTGATCCGGTCGCCGTCGATGGCGACATCGGCGGTACGGGCCGGCGCACCGGTGCCGTCGACGACGGTGCCGCCGGTGATGACGACGTCATGCGGCATGGGTGGGGACCTCCTTGACAGCGGGAAGGACGTCGCGCACGAACGCGGTGACGGCGGTGCGGGCCGCGTCGCGATCGGCGTCGATCGACGGGCCGACGACGATCACGCGGTCGATGCCGAGCGCGAGCAGCTCGCGCAGCCGGGCGACGCAGTGATCCGGCGGACCGACGATCCCGAAGCGGTCGACGAACTCCGCGGTGAGTTGGGCGGCCTGCGGCGAGCCCGAGCGCGTGTGCTGGCGCATGTCATACGCGCCGTGCACGCGCCGGGCGACGTCGCGCGACGCGTCGTCCATCGGTGTGCGCACGGTGCCGTCCATGGCCGAGAACCGGGCGAACGTCGTCAACCCGCCGGCGCCCAGCGCCCGCGCGGTGTCGACGTCGGGATGGGCGACCACGTTCACGAACGCGCCGATCGACGCCGCGCCGTTCGCCCGCGCGACGTCAGCGGCCCACGCCACCCGCTCCGGGTCGGCGCCGACGGCGAGCAGCACACGATCGGCCGTGCGTGCGGCGACGGCGAGCGCCCTCGGTCCCGTCGCGACCATCTCGACCGGGACCGGCGCCAGCTCGGATGCGGGCGGCAGCCAGTGCAGCCGGCTCTCCGCCGGGCGGCCGGCGAGACCGAGCACGTCGACGGAGCGGGCCCCGTCGCGCTCGTACGCGCGCAGCTCGTCGAACGCGACCGACTCGCTGCGCAGGTACGCGCGCGTCAGCGCGACGAACCGCTCGAGGTCGGCGAGCGGCGCCGGCGCCATGCCGAGGTGGGCGAGCGCCGAGTCGCCGCGTCCCACGCCGAGCACGGCACGGCCGCCCGACGCGACATGGACGGACGCGATCGCGGCAGCGGTCGCCGCCGGGTGGCGCGTCGCCGGGTTGGTGACGCCGGTGCCGAGCCGCAGCGTCGACGTCTCACGCGCCGCCAGCGCGAGTCCGACGAACGGGTCGCCGGCGAGGTTCTGCGAGTCGACGACGAGCATGCCGTCCCACCCGGCCGCCTCCGCCCGGGCCGCGGCGCGAGGTGCGACGGCGACGTGCGAGATGCCGGTGGTCCACACCTCGATTGCCATGGCGACGATCGCTCCCCCCGAGTGCGAGCGGAGCGACCGTACCGCCGCGCCGGCGCGACCGTCATGCCCGGTTCGCCCGGCGGAGCGGCTGCGATACTGCCGAGCGATGCCCCGCCGCCCGAGCCGCGCCGACCTGCACGACCGGGTCGCCCTGCGCCTGGCGGCGTTCGACCAGCGGTACACCGCGAACCGGCGCAGGCTCGTCGAGGTACTCGCCGACGGCGACCGTCCGCTGCCGATCGCCGACGTCATCGCGACGGCGCAGGTGCCGACGAGCAGCGCGTACCGCAACCTCACCGTGCTCGCCGAGGCCGGGGTCGTGCGACGCGTCGTTGCATCCGCGGCGTCGGCCGACGACGCCGGGCGGTTCGAGCTCAGCGAGGAATTGAGCGGCCGTCACCACCACCATCTCGTGTGCGGTTCGTGCGGTGACGTGGCCGACGTCGAGTCGTCACCCAAGCTCGAGCGTGCGCTCGCCGACGCCGCCCGTACCGCGATCGAGGGCACCGGGTACGAGGTGTTCGATCACCGCATCGACCTCGTCGGACGCTGTCCCGCCTGCCGCTGACCGGCGCGGCCGGGCCACACGTCCCACACCGAGCAGACGACGAACAGCGCGGCGGCGACGAGCACGATCGTGCCGCCCGGCGCCAGGCCCCATGCACGGGCGAACGCCAGTCCGACGACCGCCGACACCGCGCCGAGCGCGCTGGCGATCAGCGTCGTCGAACGGAACGACCGGCCGAGCCGCTGCGCCGCACCGACGGGTAACACCATCAGCGCGGCGACGAGCAGCACGCCGACGACGCGCATCCCCGCCACGACCGTCGTCGCCGCCAGCGCGGCGATCACGAGGTTGAGCGGTTCGACGGGAAGGCCGCCGACGCGCGCCGACTCCTCGTCGAGGATCAGCGCGAGGAGCGCCCGCCAGCACACGAGCGTGGTGGCGACGATGACGACGCCGAGCCCGACGATCGTCCACGCGTCACTCGGCGACACCGTGAGGATCGACCCGAACAGGTACTGCAGCGTCGACGCGTTCAGCGACCCGGCCAGCCCGGTGAGCACGACGCCGCCGGCGATGCCCGTGTAGAAGAGCAGCGCCAGCGCGAGGTCGCCCGTCGCTCGTCCACGCGACCGAAGCCACTCGATCGCCACCGCGCCGACGACCGCGAACGCCAGCGCTGTCCACACCGGCGCGACGCCGGCGAGCAGGCCGGCGGCGACACCGGCGAACGCGACGTGCCCGATGCCGTCGCCCATGAGCGACAGCCGCTTCTGCACGAGGAACATCCCGATCAGCGGCGCGCACGCACCGACGACGACACCCGCGACGAGTGCGAGCTGCATGTAGTCGCGATCGAACGGCCACGGCAGCGTGAGGCTCACGACTGTTGGCACCCCAGCGCCGACGCCAGCGTCGCCAGGTTCCGGCGCATCACCGACACATAGTCGTCGCCGGCGCGCCGCTCGGACGCGGACAGTCCCTCGAGCGGGTTGAGCACTGCGGTCGTCACGCCCGCTTCACGCGCGAGCGCGTCGGCGACGCGGGGCGACACGAGCTCCTCGGTGAAGATCGTCGTCGTTCCGGTCCGCGTCACGAGGTCGGCGATCGACGCCATTCGGCCGGCGTCGGGCTCGGACTCGGGCGACAACCCGGTGATGGGTTCCTCCCGCAAGCCGTAGCGACGGGCGAGGTGGTCGAACGCGGCGTGGCTGGTCACGATCGTCGTGCGGTCGCACCCCGACAGCGTCGTCCGCAGGTCGCGGTCGAGCGCCGTGAGCTGCGCGTCGAACGCGTCGCGCCGTGCCGCCACACCGTCGACGCCCCGCGCCGTCAGGGCCGTGGCGACGAGGTCGACGGACTGGCGGTACGCGATCGGGTCGAGCCAGAAGTGCGGGTCGTCGCTCGTACGCACCGACGCCGGCCGCACGTCGACGGGGTCGTCGACCCACCGCTTTGCGACGTCCTCGACCGCGGGCTGGAACCCGCCGCCGACGTAGAGCACGAGGTCGGCGTCCTCCATGCGGTCGACCTCGCGCGTCGTGATCTCGAGGTCGTGCGGCTCGACGCCCGACGGCGTGAGGTCGCGCACACGCACGGACGGCCCGCCCACGCGCCGTGCGGCGTACGCGACGGGATAGAAGGACGCCACGACCTCCACCGACCCGTCTGCGTGCGACGACGAGGACGATCCGCCGCACCCGACCAGGACGATCGCCGAGGCAACGACGGCGGCCGCCCAGCGCATTGAGAATCATTCTTAGCGCGAGCATGGCCTGATGGGCTACTCCCGGATGTCCGACGACGAACGGGCGGCGTTCCTACGCCACCCGGTTCGCCCCGCCGTGCTGGCGACCGTGCGCGCCGACGGCCGCCCGCACGCAGCCCCCGTCTGGTACGACGTCGACCCGGATGCCGACGGCGCCATCGTGTTCACCACCGGCGCCGACACGGTGAAGGGCCGCAACCTGGCGCGCGACCCGCGACTCGCACTGTGCGTGCAGGACGACCGCCCGCCGTTCTCGTTCGTCGTGCTCGAAGGCACGGCCGAGCTCGTCGACGACGTCGGCCAGGTCCGAATGTGGGCGGCGCGCATCGGGGGCCGCTACATGGGCGCCGACCAGGCCGACGCGTACGGCGAGCGCAACGGCGTGCCCGGCGAGCTGCTCGTGCGCGTCACCGTCACCCACGCCGTTTCGGCACGCGACGTCGCCGACTGACCCGGCCTGACAAGCTCCGCCGCCGTGTCGCACGACTTCGTCAACATCGACAAGCCGCACCCGCACGTCACAGTCGTCACGCTCAACCGTCCCGAGCGGATGAACGCGATGGCGTTCGACGTGATGATCCCGTTCAAGCAGGCGCTCGAAGCCGTCGGCCACGACAACGACACGCGAGTCGTCGTCGTCACCGGTGCCGGCCACGGGTTCTGCAGCGGCGCCGATCTCGAGGACAGCGGCCACGTCCCCAACATCGACGGCCTCACCCGGCCGTCGATCGCGTACCGGTCGATGGAGCTGCTCGACGACATCGTGCTCACCATCCGCCGGCTGCACCAGCCGGTGATCGCTGCGGTGAACGGCGCGGCGATCGGCGGCGGGTTCTGCCTCGCCGTCGCCTGCGACATCCGCATCGCCGCCACGCCGGCGTACTTCCGCGCCGCCGGCATCAACAATGGGCTGACGTCGAGCGAGCTCGGCATCAGCTACCTGCTGCCGCGCGCCATCGGGTCGTCGCGCGCGTTCGAGATCATGCTGTCGGGTCGCGACGTCGACAGCGACGAAGCCGAGCGCATCGGCCTCGTGTCGCGCACGGTCGAGCCCGCGCAGCTGCTCGACAGCTGCTACGAGCTCGCCGACCGCATCATCGGGTTCAGCCGCGTCGGTGTCGAGAGCACGAAGCGGCTGTTGTGGTCGAGCCTGGACGCGTCGAGCCTCCACGCCCACATGGACCACGAGGGACACGCCCAGCTGTTCGTCCGCATGACGACGCAGAACTTCGAGGAGGCGGTGCGCGCACGTAGGGAAGGCCGCGCTCCCGAGTTCAAGGACTGACTAGCGGCGCTCGATCCGCCGGGGCGCGGAGCCCTCGGTCCAGATGTCGATGTCGAGGTGGTCGCCGGCGGGCATCAGGAACGACGCCTCGGTGATGTCGACCGTGAAGCAGTGGAACGGTTCGGGCGGCGCGCCGCCGAGCACGGCGCTCGTGACGGCGACGAACCGGGCGATGCCGCCGGCGTCGGTGACCTCGACGGCCCGCCCGGCGAGCTTGGCGTCACCCTCGGCGACGTTCTTGTCGGCGGTCGCGGAGTGCAGCGCGAGACGGGGGTCGCGCTGGAGGTCGCGCGCCTTGAGCGACGCGTCCATCATCCCGAGCCACACGTCCGTGCCGTCGAAGAACGCCTCGACCGGACTGATGCGCGGCGATCCGTCGCGCCGCACGGTCGCCATCAGCGACAGGCCGGTCGCCTCGAACCGCGCCCGCACCCGCGCCGCCAGCTCCGGCGCGGCGGCCTCGAAACCCGACCAGTTCACGCGCCGCTCACAGCAGGTCGGCGGCGAGCTCGGCGACCCGGGACCGCTCGCCCTTCGTCAGCCGGACGTGGCCGAAGCAACGCTGTCCGGCGAACGCATCGACGAGCACGGACAACCCGCACGACGTCTCGGAGAGGAACGCAGCGTCGATCTGCGTCGTGTCGCCGGTGAACACGACCTTGGAGTCCTCGCCGAGCCGCGTGAGGATCGTCTTGACCACGTCGGCCGGCAGGTTCTGCGCTTCGTCGATGAGCACGAACGAGTCGTGCAGCGTGCGGCCCCGGAGGTGCGTGACCGACTCCATCACGAGCTGGCCCTGGCTCTTCACCATGTCGATCACCTGCTGGCTGTCCCGCTGCGATCGCCGCTCGGTGAGCGCGTACAGGGCGTCGGTGATCGCCGCCATCCACGGGTCGAGCTTCTCGTCGAGCGTGCCCGGGAGGTAGCCGAGGTCCGCCTTCCCGACCGGGATCACCGGGCGGTACACGCACACCCGCGAGTAGCGGCGCTGCTCGACGACCTGCTCGAGCCCCGCGGCCACCGCGCACAGCGTCTTGCCCGTGCCGGCGGGACCGTCGAGCGCCACGACCGTGACGGACGGGTCGAGTAGCAGCGACAGCGCGAACCGCTGCTCCTTGTTGCGCGGTCGCATGCCCCACGCCTCGAGCTCCGACGGCACGACCTCGAGGTCGTCGTCGCGCCGGCGAGCGAGGACCGACTGCGAACCGGCGCGGAGCACGGCGAACTCGTTCGGATGACCGGCGATGCCGGCGTCGTCGGCGTGCACACGCCCGTTGCCGTACAGCGCGTCGATGACGGACGTCGGCACGACGTGTTCGGTCCACCCCGCGGGTCGTGTCCGCGACGACCGGGTGAGCAGCTGGTGGTCGGTCGCCTCGATGCCGAACGTCGCCGCCTTCAGTCGCATCGCCGCGTCCGCGGACACCACCCGCACGGCCGGCGCGTTGCCGCGCAGCCCCAGCGCGACACCGATGATGCGGTTGTCGGGCTTCTCGGCGTCGAGACCGTGCTCGCGCAGCAGGCCGACCTCGACGCCGTTGAGCGCGACCCGCAGGGTCGGGTCGTCGTCGCGCCACATGCGCTCGATCGTGCGCAGCACCTCGCGAGCGGCCCGGCCCACCGGGTCGAGCCGCTTCTTCAGCCCGTCGAGCTCCTCGAGGACGATGAGCGGGACGACGAGATCGACGTCCGGATACGCCGTGAAGATGCCGTCCGGGTCGGCCACCAGCGCACTCGTGTCGAGGACCAGCTGCGTGCGGGTGAGCGGGGCGGCGTCGACGGCTGACACGGTCACCCGCCGACGATGGACCCACCGGGTCAGCGAGTGGTGGATGGTGCCGGCGGCTGGATGTAGATCGTGATCCGGCGGATGCGGTCGTCCGCGGTGACGTCGAACACGAGCGCCTCGTGCGTGACGACACGCTCGCCGTCCCACGTCATCGTCTCGGTCAGCTCGGCGGTGACGATCGGCCCGGCGTCGACGACGCGGTGCACGTCCATGGAGTAGTCGACGAGCGTCGGCATGAGGCCGGTCAGGAACCCGACGTACGCGTCGCGCCCGG